>JAICEP010000199.1 GCA_025924095.1 Sorangium sp. | reverse complement strand
TGTCTACGTTCGTAAGCGAAGCGAGCTGGCGCGCGCGCGGGTCATCGGCAGCCGGCAATGCGGGACCCGCTGCGACCGTCACCCGTTCGGCGATCTCGGCCAGTTCCAGCGCCTCCTGCAGGGCCCAGCGATCGGCGCCGGTGACCACGACCGGCGCGCCGGCATAGAGCGGACCGTCGCAGGCGGCGCAGTGCGAGAGGCCGCGACCCTCGTAGTCGGCGGCGCCGGGAATCTCCTTGCCACCCGGGCCAAGCCCGGTCGCGATGATCACGGCGCGGGCGGTATAGGTTTCGCTGTCGGTCGCGACCGTCCAGCCGGCGCCGGGCTGCAGCGACTGCACCTCGCCCATGCCGATCTCGACGCCCGCTTCCAGCGCCTTCTCGGTCAGCGCGGCGATGTGGTCCGGGCCAGCGGTCCCGGCCGGCAGTTCCGGGCATTCCGACAGCGCGCCGAGATTGATGAGCAGGCCACCTGGCCCCATCCGGTCGATGCAGAGGCAGCGCAGGCCGCCCCGGGCCACCGCCTCCGCAGCGACCAGGCCCGCCGGCCCGGCCCCGATCACCACGACATCCCAAGGCACTGTCACGGGCGAAACCTTCCTCCGTCTTGCGGCCGCGAGAATAGCGAACCTCGTCGCGGGCGCGAGCCGGGTCTTGTACGCTCACCCGGTTGCTTCTGGGCAACGGGGCGGGGCCGATGGGCCAAAGCATCGACGGGATGCACGAGGGGGAGCTCTGCGGCTCGCCCGCTGCCCGCGCCGCGGTCCTCCGCTATACTGGCGCCTCATGCGGTGCGGTCGTGGTCGCACGGGCCCCGAGGGAGCCCCGATGAAGGCGGGAAGGCTGGAAGATCATTGATCTTTTCTCCCCGCCTTCCGGTCTTCCCGTCCAGATCCGGTCACCGCCTCTCGTGCGACGTCGCGGCGAGGCCGGCAGGTCGCCCCTCCAGGGACGGCCGAGCCCCGAGGCCGGCGTGAGCGACGACGACCTTCGCTGGATGGAGCGCTGCCTCGAGCTGGCGGCGCTCGCCCGGGGGCGCACCGCGCCGAACCCGATGGTCGGCTCGGTCATCGTGCGCGACGGGGAGCTCCTCGCCGAGGGGCTCCACGAGCGCGCCGGGCTGGCCCACGCCGAGGTCGACGCCCTCCGCAAGCTCGCCGGCCGCGCCGAGGGCGCCACGCTCTACGTCAACCTCGAGCCGTGCTGCCACCACGGCCGCACGCCGCCCTGCACCGACGCGATCCTCCGCTCCGGCGTCCGGCGCGTCGTCCTCGGCATGATCGACCCGAACCCCCTCGTCTCCGGCAAGGGCGTGGAGATCCTCGCGGGCGCCGGGGTCGAGGTGGTGATCGGCGTCGGCGAGCTCGCGTGCCGCGAGCTCAACCGCGCCTACATCGCGCGCATGGCCGAGCGCAGCGCCCTGACCGCGCAGCGGGGGTGACCGTCCCCGCTGCGCCCCGGGGCCGACAGGGGCGCTCCGCGCGCACGGCGCTGGCACCACGCTTGTTATGCCCTCCGCTCACCCGCGGAGCCGAGCGGTGCCGAATTGTGGGCGCCCTCACGATCGGCCGCTCTAGACACCATTTCTAGACGGAAAGGTGGCAGTATGAAGAATGCTATCCCGATTGCGATCCTGTGCCTCGGCGGGCTCGGCTGCGCGGATACGCCTGCTGGGGACGAGGGCGAGCAACCATTGCTCACGTCCCGACAGCGCATCGTCGGAGGCGCCGTGGACACAGCGCACGCCTATGTCGTGGGCGTGGGCACCCGCAGCCGGGCGTTCTGCAGCGGGACCGTGATCTCGCGGCGCACCGTGATCACGGCGGGACACTGCCACGGCACGCTCACGCGGGTTTACTTTGGCACGAGCCTCGGGCGGCGCTCGGAGAGCGTGCGGATCGAAGCGTCGCGGCGGCACCCCGAGTACGACCCGGGCACCCTCGAGAACGACCTCACCCTCCTCAAGCTGGAGAGCGACGCGCCCGTGCAGCCTGCGCCGCTCCTGCGCGAATCGATGGAAAATAGCGGGTGGTTCGTCGGACCGGACTACACCTTCGTCGGATACGGGGTCTCCGACGGGGTCGCCGGGACGGGGTTCGGCATGCGCCGCGTCGTGACGTTCCCGATCCTGGCGATCGGCCCGGCCCAGGTCGGCGGGACGCCTGGGACGATCGACGCGACCCAGTTCTATTACCAGGTCCCCGCCATGAACACGTGCGCTGGAGACTCCGGAGGTCCGGCGTTCCTCGTGCGGTCGGGCGTCGAGCGCCACGCCGGCGTGACGTCGTTCGGCGACGACCCCTGCACCCTGGACGGGGTGCAGGCGCGCACCGATCTCGACCAGATCTCCCGGTTCATCCAGCCGACGATCGACGAGTTCGAGGCGGACAACCCGTGCCGCGCGGACGGCCTCTGCGACGCGACGTGCGATGTCGGCCCCGATCTCGTCGACCCCGACTGCGCCGATCTCCACTGCGGCGCAGATGGGGTGTGCGCGCTCGCGTGCGTGTCCCCGGCCGACCCGGACTGCGCCCTCGGCGACGACGGCGTGGAGGAGTGATCGGCGACGGCGCTCAGGGCGTGTCTGCGGGGTCCGCCGGGTCGCTGCCGGCGCTCCGCTCGTCGCCGTCGAGGAAGCCGTCCTCGTCGCGATCGAGGCCTGTGCGGTAGCCCGAGCCCGGGGGCGCGCACGTGTACGTCAGCGGGCGCCCCGTCGCGACGGCGATCTGGCGGAGCACGGCGTCCGGGATCGGCGGCAGCGCCATCCGGTCGGCGGCGAACTTCCCGGCTCCGGTGTAGAGAAAGCCGATCTCCTGCAAGATCACGTGGCTCTTCGCGACGACGTCGCACTCGCCAGCATTCGCCCTCTCGATCAGGAGATCGACCCGCGGGCCGGCGGCGGCCTGGTTCTCCCAGCGCAACGTCACCTGCTGGCCGACGATCGGCGCGACGTTCGAGTCGAAGGCGAGGAGGTACGCCTCGAGCTGCCTCCGGACCGCGTCGCCGGCCGGCGAGTCCGGCAGGCCGTCGGGGTTGTCGGGGAACGTGCCAAACTGGTTTGTGAAGCCGGTGAACGGCGAGAACCCCATCCCGCGGAAGAACCGGAACAGCGTATCAAAGCTCCCGTCATGCAGGAACCCGAACCCCCGCACCTGGTCTCCCATGGGGTCGTTGTCGCCCGGCAGGATGCCGAACTCCGGGGCCTCCATCCCGAACATCCCGACCTTCTGGTACAGGTTGCGCAGGTGCGGCGTCTTGATGAGCTGCGGCTGGAAGTCGAACGTCATGTTGCCGTCCGTGCCGAAGAAGCCGGGCTTGTCGGTGCCCGGGTTGCCGTCCGGGTCGAGGACGTGGCAGCCGTTGCAGATGGCGGTCCCGTCCAGGTTGCTGTTGAAGAAGGTGTCGCGTCCGGCCTGCTGGTCCGGCGTGAGCGAGTTGTCCAGGCGGCGGATCGGGTTGGGCGGATAGGTCACCTGGAGGATGAAGTCCGCGAACGCCTCCATGGCGGCGGGGGGGATCGGGCCGCTCCGGCCGAGCAGATCGGTGAAGCCGGCCTGGAACTTCATGAACGCGGCGCGCTCGTCGAACGAGCCGCTGTCCGGCTGGGCTGTCGGCGCGTCGTTGCCGCCCGTGCGATCGCCGCGCCAGTGCATGGGGCCATGGTTCGCCATGCCGCGCAGGCTCTGGGTCGTGGTCGGGCCCTTCATCGGGTGGAACTGCTGCGGCATCGGCTGCTGCGTGAACAGGTTGAGCAGCGGGCCGACGAACGGGCCCGGGTTGTTCGTGACCGCCGCGTCCGGATTGCCGAGGTCCCACCCGAGGCTGTCGAGGTCGCCGAAGATATGGCAGCTCGCGCACGAGGAGTCGCCGTGCGCCGAGCTCGATCGCGCGTCGTAGAGCTGGCTCCGCCCGAGCGTGACGCTCGGCGGCTCGGGGCTGTACATCGCGACGTGCGCCGTCTCGGCGCCGGTCGCGGTGTCGACGATCGAGATCGCGTTGTCGAAGCGGGTCAGCACGAACAGCTGGCCTCGCGGCTCGTCGAGCGCGAGCCCCGACGGGCCGCCGCCGCTCACCTCGATGTGGTCGGCCGCGTCCGGCACGAACGTGTCGTCCTCGAGGGCGGCGGTGCTGAGCACGCCGATCTTGCTCGAGCCGAGCGCGGCCACATAGAGCGTCGCGCCGTCGCTCGTGACGGCCATGTCGACCGGCTGGGCGAGGCTCGCCTCGCTCTCCGCGTTCGGCGTCGGGGCGCAGCAGGCCGAGTAGTCGATGTGCGTGTTGAGGTGCCGCGGGGCGACGCGCGGGGCGCCGCTCTTGCGGAGCACCGTGATCCGGCTCTCGTGGAGGTGGCCCCGCAGGCTCTGCCCGGCGAGGACGCCGGGGCCCTCGAACCGCCGCTCGTTCCTCGCGTCGGTGTTGGAGACGTAGATCTTCCCGTTCGCCGGGTTGACGACCATGTTGAAGAGGACCGTCCCGACGCCGGTGAAGACCCCCGAGGGCCCGGCGACGGGCCGCGGCGGGCTCGCCATCGCGTCGATGGCGAACACGTCCTTGTCGGGCAGCGAGAGCTTCACGCGAGGGTCCCAGGGGTCGCCGAGCTCGTCGACCCAGTGCGCGCCGTCGAACTTGACGATGAGGCTGACCTCGGGCGCCGGATCGCCGTCCGCGTTGGTGGCCGGTCCCGGCGAGGAGCCGTCGGGCACGAGCAGCTCGGTGACCACGGTGGTCCGGTTGCCCGAGTGGAAGCCGGCGGCGTAGACGCGGGTGCCGTCGGGCGTGGCGGCGAGCGCGCGCGGCGTGTCCGTGAAGAGGGTGAGGATCGTGAGCGGCGCGCCGCCGAGCGACGTCCCGAGGTGGTTCGCGTCGAACACCCAGACGTCGGCCCGGCCCACGCCGGGCGTCGTGAGCTCTGGATCGTTCGGGTTGTTCTGGCCGCGGTGCGCGGCCGTGATGAAGGCGCGGCGCCGCCCCGGACCGGCAAACACGATGTCTCGCGGCTCGTCGCCGACGAGCAGCGTGCGCTCGACACGGCCGCCGTATCCGCCGGGGGAGAGCTGGACGACGCTCACGCTGTCCGACACGTGGTTCACGACCCAGACCTCCGTGTCGCTCCGCGCCGCCACGGCGACCGGATCGATCCCGACCGGGATCGAGCTCCGGTGGACCAGCGCGCCGTCGTGCACGCGGAAGACCTCGAGGCGGCCGTCCGGTGTGTTGAGCGCGAATAGCAAATTTCCACTGGGAGACAGCGCGAGCGGGCGCACCTGCCCGCTCTCGAAGAGCGTGGTAGACGAGTCGGCCAGGGCCGGAGCGCTGGACGCGAGAACAGCAGTGGACGCCGCGGCGGACAGAAGTCCGGCGACGACCCTTCGCAGGGCGAACGATGACTTCATGGAGCCTCCTCGAGCGAGCGACTTCAGGGAGCGATCGGAGATCGGGGGATCATTCAACGATTAACACGATCACGCTCTCTCGAGATCCGTGAATCAGCGCGGGGCGACGCGGAGCGGGGGCGCTACTTCTTCGCCATCACGTGCCGGGAGCCACGGCGCTCGGCGCCCGTGACGAGCGTGCCCGCGCGGTGCAGCCCGATGCCGTGGAGCTCTTTCACCTTGAGGTCGTCGAGCCGGCAGATCATGGGGACGACCTCCGGCACGCCGTGCCGCCGCGCGAAGGTCACGAGCGGGCACTCGCGCACCTCGCTGGCCCTGTCGACGCGGAAGCCGCCCGGCTCACCCGCGAGCATGCCCTTCATGAGCAGGCGCCGCGCGGGCTTCAGCCGGAACACGATATCCATCGCGGCGCCGAGGAGCGGGCTCCGGTGAAGCTGCTTGCGGTAGAACGCGAGCAGCATGTCCTCGGCGAGGCGCAGGGCCGGCTCCCGGTCCACGCCGAGGTCGTGCAGGAGCGCCTGGTAGATCGCAAGCACGGGCGGGCCGAGCTCGAAGAGCTTGCGATCCATGCTGCTCCGGAACTGCGGTATCGTCGCCTCCAGCGCGAGGTACCGCTCCTTGGCGCGCGTGTGGAGCTCCGCAGCGCACTCTTCGCCGAGCTCGCGAATCGCGACGAATCGGCCTTCCCTGAGGATCTGAGCGAGACGTTCCGACGGCGACGACGACATGCTCAGAAATTATCACACGCGGCGCGCGCGCAAGAACCATCGTTCAGATTTCCACGGCGTAGAGGGTCACTCGACGTGGCCGGCCAGGCCGGCCAATTGGCCCATTCGACTGGCCGGCCAGTCCGTCCAGTTCGGTCCGTCGGAGCAGCGGACCGAGCCGGTTAGCCGGTCAGCAGGCGGGCCAGCCAGCCGGTCAGCCGGTCAGCAGGCTTGTCGGGCTGGCCGGCCAGCCCGGCAGGGCAGGGAAGCCCGCGTGATCGGATGAGTTCAATCGGGACGCACACGGCTCTGCCGGAGTGCCTGGTCGCCGGACAGGAGCTCTGGTGGCAGCCCTACGCGGCCGCCGGGCCCCACAGGCCGGGCACGCGCGTCCCGCACGCGGGGCACGCGCCGCCGGAGAGGAGGACCTCCTGCGTCTCGTAGTTGAACCGCCGCACCACGACCTCGTGGCAACCCGGGCAGCGGGTATGCGAGAGCTCGCGCACGCGGTCGGCCACGTTGCTGACGTAGACGTAGTTCATGCCGCGCGCGTACGCGACGCCGGCCACGTCCACGAGGAACGCCGGATCGGTCGTCAGCCGATCGCGCATCTTGTAGCGCGGGTAGAAGGCGTTGAGGTGCCACGGGATGTCGGGATCGACGCCGGCGATCTCGGCGCCGAGGGCGCGGAGGCCGGCCGCCTTGTCGTTGAATCCAGGCACGACGAGCGTCACGACCTCGACCCAGTAGCCGAGGCGCCGGGCCTCGCCGATCGCCGCGAGCACCGGCTCCACGCGGCCGCCGAGCGTCCGGTACTGGTCGGCGCTCCACCCCTTCAGGTCGACGCGGAACACGTCGGTGACCGGGCGCATGTACGCGAGCGCCTCGGGGGTCGTGTTGCCGTCCGAGATGAGCGCCGTGACGAGCCCCCTCCGCCGCGCCTCGGTGAACACCGCGCGCGCCCACTCGGCCGTGATCATCGGCTCGTTGTAGGCGCTCGCGAGCACCCCGCAGCCCGCAGCGACGGCCACCTCGACGAGATCCACCGCGCTGATGTCGATCGGCTCGCCCTCGCCCTCGGGCTCGCGGAGGGCCTGCGAGACCTTCCAGTTCTGGCAGTAAGGACAGCGCAGGTCGCACCCGAACATGCCGAAGGTGAGCGACCTCGCGCCGGGGCGCACATGGAAGATCGTGTTCGTCTCGACCGAGCGCACGTAATGGCGAGCGACGTAGCCGAACGGGACGCGGAGCTCGCCGTCCTTCTCGAAGCGGATCCCGCACGCGCCCGCGCGCCCGGGCGAGAGGACGCAGCGGTGCGCGCACGCGGTGCACCGGAGATACCCCTCCTCGGGCCCTCGCTCGTAGAGCACCCCGGGCACGGTGCGGCGGGCGAGCTTCGCCGTGAGGGGCTCGCCCGCGGCGCTGCCCGCTCCCGCCTCGGCGAGGGCGCGCTCGCCCCCGGCGCTGCCTTCTCCCGCCTCCGCAGGAGCGCGCTCGCCCGCGGGCGCCGCGCCGCGCACGAGGTCCTCGACGCGGACGTGCGGCCGGCTGCCCGGGTCGCGCGAATCACGCGAATCGCGGGGATCGCGCGGATCGACGCTCGCTGCTTCCGGGGCGCTGCGGCCGTTCGTCACCATGGGAAGGCGCCCATCCTCGCATCGGCGCCGCGAAAGACAAGGGACGGCGCCCGCAACGGGGGTGTCAGTCCGGCAGCGCGCCCGCGCCCTCGGCGAGCCCGGCGAGCTCGTCCTCACCGAGCTCGCGCTCGCCGGCGAACGCGATCCCCACGACGGCGCGCACGCTCGTCGAGGCGTCGCGCACCGGCAGGGCCACCGCGGCCTGCGCCGCGACCGCCCTGGCCCCCGGCCGCACGTCGCCGGACGTGTCCGTCTGCAGGTTGCACGTCTGCACAGGCTGGCCGCGCTCCCAGGCGAGCCCGGCCATGCCCTTGCCGCGCGGGACGCGGCGCGTGATCTCCTGCACCTTCTCGGGGATGTTCACGGCCGCGGCCAGCGCGAGCGCGTCGCCCTCGACGAGGTGCACCGTGCCGGCGATGCCCCCGTTGTCGGCGATGAAGCTCCGCAGCCACGGCTCGAGCGACTCTCGGCGCGCTTGCATGGCCGCACCCTCGACCGGCGCGGCGCCTGCGTCAACCGCGAGGACCGGCCGGAGCCGTCAGTCGGACGACTCGCAGATGTAGCGCAGGTGCAGAGAGCAGGGCTCGTCGTTCCAGCCGAGCTCTGGATAGAACCGGTTGAGCTGGCCGCAGTCCTCGCTTCCGGCGTTGTTCGGCTCCCCAGGGTACCAGTTGGTGTACGACACGGGCGCGCCGCTGTCCCAGGCGAAGTCGCCCTCGGAGGCCCTGTCATTCAGGCCCATCCACCACTTCTGGGTCGAGTGCGCCGAGGCGAGGCTGTAGACCCAGGCCTCCTCGTCCGCGTCGTCGAGCGTGACCAGGCTCATGCCCTGGGCCGCGCAGCTCGCCTTCGCGTCGTTCCACGACTCCTGGCCGTCGCAGAACAGGTAATCGTGTTCGTTGTGGGTCTGCTTGTCGCACGTCGTCGAGCCGCAGACGAGGATGGTGTGCGCGCAGAGGACCGATTGCACCGTCCCGTTGATCACGATGTCCACGTAGAAGTAGATCGTCTGCTCGACGCAGTCGTCGACCGTCTGGGGCTGCGCCCTCGGCGCGCCGCTCCCGTGCTCCCGCGCGATCATCCGCTCCTGCTCGAGGGCCGCGATGTCGTCCGCGCCGAGCGCGGGGAAGTTCGCGGGATCGGCCGTGACCACGAAGCGCCCTCCCGCGGCCTCCAGGGGGCTGTACGGGTGCGAGAACAGGGGCGCCATCGCGTCCGCCATGGACGCGCTGCCCTGATCGCCGAAGGCGAGGTCGATCCGGTCGAAATCGAGGCCGTCGAACGCGAAGTGAACCATCACCGCTCGCGCGCTCAGGTCGACCGAGAGCCGCTGGCCAGGCGCGAGGCGCGCGATGCTCCGGGCGTCGACCAGCACGTTCGAGGCGTCCACCTCCCCGATCGCCGCCTCGTCGGGGCCCGCGGTGCTGCAGCCGGCGAGGCCGACCGCGGCCAGCGAAGCCGCGGTGAGCGGCAGCGCCAGGATACGAGTGATACGAGCGATACGAGCGAGCTGTTCGAGCATATACCCTCCAGATGTGATGAATCTCGTCGGCGAGCCACGTTGTCGGGACAGGGCATGACGCGTCGCGCGCCCCGGGTTTCGCCGCAGCGCCTGCCCGGAGCGCACCCCGAGGCCGCTGCGCCCAGCGCGGCCGCAGGGGACTCCCGAGGCCCGCGAGGCCCCGAGCGCCCCCTGGCTCCGGCGCGCCCGCGGCCCGATAGATGAGCGCTGCCGCCCGGACGGTCCCGCCGACGGGCAGAGCTCGCGCGTCACGAAGCGAGCGAGTGTGCTGCCACCCTAACGGGTAGACCGCGAGTATGCGGACAGCGTGACTTCACGCCAAGGGGAAAATCGAACTCGCCAACTTTCGAGGAGAAGGTGTCCGGGCGTGTGCGTCCTCACCGGAGCTCTCACGCACTCACGCCTCCTCCTTCCCACGCTTCGGCCATCGCACGAAGAACGTCGCTCCTGCGCCGGGGTGCGACGTGACCCACACGCTCCCGCCGCGGCTCTGCACGATCTTCTTCACGACGGAGAGCCCGATCCCGGTGCCCTCCACCCTGTCGCGCGACTCGAGCGTCTGGAACAGGTCCCAGATGCGATCGTGGTACTCGGGTGCGATGCCGGGCCCGTTGTCCTTCACGGCGAACTCGTGGAACGCCCCGGCGTCCTTGCAGGTCACCTCGACGCGGGGGTCGCTGCGGCGCGCGTGCTTCAGGGCGTTGCTGATGAGGTTCTGAAACACCTGCTGCAGCGGGACGCGCTCCGCGGTGATCGTCGGCATCCCGGGGGCGATCTCGACCTCCGCGCCCTTCGTCGGCGAGAGCAGCTCGACGACCTCCGCGAGCAGCTGGCCGGTCTCGACGCTGACCACGTCGCCCCTCAGGCGCCCCGCCCGCGAGTAGTGGAGGATCCCGTCGATGAGCGTCTCCAGGCGGCGCACGCGCCCGCGCAGCAGCTGGAGGTGCTCCTGCGTCTCGCCGGTGAGCTTCCCCGCGAGCGACTCCTCGATCCACTCCGACAGGTTCGCGATCCCCCGGAGGGGCGCCTTGAGGTCGTGCGAGGCGACATAGGCAAACTGGTCGAGCTCCTGGTTCGTCTTCGCGAGCGCCGCGATGAGCTCCTCGCGGTGCTGGCTCAGGTGCTCGACGCGGCGCCGCGCGAGCACCTGATCGGTCACCTCGAAGGCGACGACCATGACGCCCGTGACGGCGCCGGAGGGGTCGCGGATGGGCTGCGCGACGTAGTTGAAGAAGGCGTCGCTCGCCACGCCCCCGCGCAGGATCGGGATGTTCAGCTCGGTCACGCGCAGCGGCTGGCCGCTGCTCAGCGCGCGGTCCAAAGTCGCTATCACCTCGTGCTCGCCGATCTCCGGGAACACGTCGCGCACGTTCTTCCCGACGATCTCCGCGCGGCTGAGCATGTCGCAGTACGGCGGGTTCGCGAACTCGTAGCGGTGCTCGGGGCCGGCGAACACCGCGATGGGGACCGGCGCCTGCATGAAGAGGTCGTACAGCTTCTCGCGCTC
>JAICEP010000198.1 GCA_025924095.1 Sorangium sp. | reverse complement strand
TCGGGACCTTCCCGCCCTTCGCCGCCGCCTCGGCCATGCGCAGCTCGCGCGCGACGCGCTCGTCGAGCGGGGCGCCCGGGAGCCGCTCGGCCAGGGCGTCGTAGAGCGTGTCCCACGCCCCGCCCGCCGCGTACGTCTCCAGCAGCGCCTCGTACGCCGCGTCGTCGCCCGGGTCGTCCTCTATGGCCGCGCGGTACGTCGCGGCCGCCCCCGAGAGGTCGCCGACGTCGCGGCGCTGGATCGTGCCGATCGCGTGCAGGAGCTCGCGCCGCCGCGCGGGCGGGCACGGCTGCGCGAGCGCCTCGCGGTAGAGCGCCAGCCGCTCCTCGGGGCTGCCCTGCTCGCGCAGGAGCGCGTCCACCCGCGCGATGAGCTCGCGCGACGACGGCTCGAAGGCGAGCGCCCGCCGGTAGAGGGCGAGCGCCTGCGTCACGTCGCCGCGCGCGAGCAGCGCCTCGCCCGCCCGCCGCGCGAGGTGCGACAGCGCCGCGCTGTCCACCGCGCGATCCCCGAGCGCCCCGGCGAGCGTCGGCGCGCGCCGCGCGGACTCGCTGCCATGCTCGGTCAGCCGCTCGACCTCGGCGACCCACCGGGCGAGCTGCTCGGGCGCGGCCGCGGTCGCGAGCGAGAGCCCGCGCGCCGCCAGATCGAGCGCCTTCTTCGGATCCCTGAGCTCGCGCTCGGCGACGGAGGCCGCCTCCTCGAGCGCCGCGAGCCTGCCCGAGACGTCAGCCGGCGCCGGCGCGGCCGCGCCCGGCGCCCACACGACGGGCGCGATCTCCGCCCGGGTCTCGAGCACGCGCACGAGGAGCTGCGCCGCGCCTTCCGCGCGCGCGATCGGCTCCAGCAGCGCGCAGGCCGCGAGCCGCTGATCGTCGGACAGCAGAAGGTAGGCGCTCTGCCGCGACGGAGAGGCGTCCCCGCCGCCGGCGCCGCTGCCCGGGGACGGGCCCAGCATCTTCTCGACCGAGAGCCGGCTCGGCCGATCGGTCGGATCGAGCGCGAGCGCCTCGCGGTACGCGGCGATCGCGCCGGCCGGATCGTCGAGCCGCGCCATGCGGATCGCGCCGATCCGGCCCAGGACCGAGGCGCGCTCCTGCCCGGCCGCGAGCTCGGCCTCGGCCTCGAGGAGCGCCTCGAGCTCGGCCCAGCGCCGCTCCTGCTCGAGCAGCGGGATGAGCCGCGCGTGCGCCTCGCGCGACGCCCCGAACGACGCGAGGTAGCGGCGCCATGCGGCGACGGCGGCCGGCAGGTCGGCGAGCCGGGTGCGCAGGTCGGCCGCGCGGAACGCGAGCTCCCGCGCCGTGCGGCGGTCCGGCTCCGTCTCGGCGCGCCGCTCGAGGACCCACGCGAGGCCCTCGTGCGCGGCCGAGGCCTCGTACAGCCGCTCGAGCGCGGCGAGGGCGCGCGGCTCGCGCGAGGAGCCCGCCTCCGCGAGCTTGCGGTAGGCGGCGATCGCGCCCGCGGCGTCGTTGAGCTCCTCCTCGTAGAGGCGCGCGAGCTGCTCCGCCGCGGCCTCGCGCGCCTCGGCCTCCGGCTCGGCCTCGGCGAGCCGCTCGAGCGCGCCGGCGAGCCCGCGCGCGTCGCGCTCGCGCTCGCAGAGCTTCGCCAGCCCGCGGGCCGCGCGCAGCACGGCCGCGGCGTCGGGCTCGCCGTCGAGCGCCTGCTGGAACGACGCGCGCGCCTTCCGGCCCTCCCCGAGGCCGTCGTACAGCTCGCCGAGCTCGGCGGCGATGTGCGCCCGGAGCGGCTTGTCCTTGGCGCCGGACGCGGCGCGCAAGAGCACGCGCGCCGCGTCGGCCCGGCGGTCGAGCACCGACGCGAGCGCGAGGAAGCGCTCGCGCACGGCCTCGTCGGACGGGTCGACCGCGAGGATCTGCTCGGACAGCGAGAACGCCGCCGCGAGATCGCCGAGCCTCTGGAACTGCAGCTCGACGAGCCGCTTCTGCACCTCGACGCGGCGCGGCCCGCGGAGGTTCTCGATCTGGAGCGCCATCATGCGCGCCGCTTCCTGCGACCTCCCGCGCCGCGCGTGCGCGGCCTCGAGCGCCGCGGCCGCGCGCACGAGGACGGTCTTGCGCCCGAGCAGGGCCTCTGCGACGCGGAAGGCGGCCTGGTGGCCCGGGTTCTGCGCGAGCACCTCCTCGATGTGCGGCAGCGCCCGCTCGATCTCCTTGAGCGGGCCGCTGTAGAGGTCGATGAGCCGCGCGCGGATCTCGAGCGCGTCGGGCGGCGGCGTCTCCGCGGCGAGCGCCGGCTCGAGTATCCTCGCGATCTCCTGGAGCCGCCCGGCGCGCGCGTAGCGCGCCTCGAGCGCCCAGCGAGCCGACGAGTCGCCGGGGTCGGTCCGGAGGATCTGCTGGAGCAGCTTGACCGCGCGCTCCTCTTCCTTCGCGCTGGCCTCGACGAGCTCGTAGGCGCGGCGGAGCAGCGCGAGCTGCTCGGCGCGGTCTGCGCGGTAGCCCGCGGCGAGGGCGTAGAGGTCCGCGAGCTTGGGCGGCTCGTTCGCCTCCTTGAGGATGCGCTCGAGGCGGACGAAGGCCTCGGGGTGCGAGGGCAGGACGGAGAGAGCGCGCTCGAGATAGGGGCGAGCGCCGCCGGGGTCGCCGAAGAAGTCGGCGAGGAACTCGGCGGCGTGGACGAGGACCTCGGCCTGGGCGGCCTGCGGCAGCATCCCGAACCGCCGCTCGCTGGCGAAGCGCTCGTACGCGAACGCGAGCTCGGAGAACCGGTCGTGGTGCGCGGCGGATTCGTGGAGCTTCGCCCACAGCTCCGGGTGCGGGCTTCCCTTCGCCGCGGCGGCCACGAGTACGTCGAGCGCGGCTGCTTCGTTGTCGATCCCCTGCTCGAGCGCAGCTTCGAGGTTGTCGATACGAAACGAGACGCGCGCGCTCTTCGAGTCCTGCTGCATGTTGGATCCGGACCTCGGCTGGCGATGGGGCAAGGCGCCGGCGTGCCGGCGCTGCCGTCGAACCTGCGCCCGCAGTGCGCTGCGGAGCGTCGCCCAAGGTAACAGGAGCGTTTCCCAAATGGGCTCGGCGATCGGGGGTTCGGCGCGGGCGGGGCGGGCTCAACCGCCGGAGGCAGCGTTGCGCGGCGCGCGGGAGCGCGGCGACGGCGGCGACGCATGGCCGGGGCAGAGGTACAGAGATGCGGTGAGGCGTGGTGGGGCGACCGCGCCTGCCCCGCCCGCGGACGCCCGGCCCCCTCTCCAGGCGGCCCCGGACGCGCGACCGGCGCGCGCGCTTCGGGGTGATGCGTTGTCTGCTCCTCGGCGCTCGGGTAGGCGCACCGCCGCCGTCTTGCCACCTCGAGCGCCGAGGCGGCCCGAGCGACGGCGGCCCGAGGTCGATCGCGTCCGCCGCGCAGCATGGTTCATCACGTGGGGTTCCCCTGTCCGACTCCTCGCGTCGAAGCCTCCGAGCCAGCTTCGACGAACCAGGTCTCCGTATTCTCCCCCTGGCCGCCGCGGATCGCCGGGCGGCGGGTTGTGATAGTGCTCGTCCTTCCCGGGGGGGAGAAGGACCGCACCATGTCGGAGTCGAAGCTCGCCGCGCCGCAGATGGTCATCGATAGCCGGATGCTCTATTCGAGCTGGATACCGGCCGATCCGGACGCCGCCGCGGCGCTCTTGCCGAACGGACTCAGGCCCGCCGCGAACAGGGCCATTTACATGAACCAGTACGTGGTCGACAAGCCGGAGCAGACCTCCGGCTTCGGAGCGTATTCGCTCACCTACCTGGGGCTGGATCTCGCGGATCACACGACGCCGGACGGCGCGGGCCCGGCCCGCTTCTTCACGCACTACTTCAACTCTTCCGAAGCGGTGCGCCGGTATGTGAGCGAGCGCGGCGTGCCGGCGTCGCCCGGGTCGACGACGCTCGAGCTGCACGGCAGGGAGCTCGTGGCGACGACCTCGGTGGACGGCGTGCCCATCCTCCGGACGCGGGCGCACGTCGGCAACAAGATCGGCGTCGTCGCGCGCGGCCACCTCACCTATGTGACGAAGATCGGGGATCGGCTCGTGGCCGGCAACTACCCCTACATCGCGGACATGGCCGATCCCTACGAGCTCCTGTCCGTCGAGTTCCTCGCGAAGGATCATCCGGTGTATGCCCTGCGCCCCGGGAGCCCGATCCAGGTGGTGAAGAGCGCCTCGTGGTACTCGCCCCGCGACTCCTTCGTGTATCCGGGCGGCGAGCGCGAGCTCGCCTGACGGCCGGCGCCCGGGCCCTCCGTCGCTCCGGCTCGGCGCTCGGCCTCACCGGCTACAGCGACCGGAGTTGAAACCGTCAAGACCAAGGACGCCAACAGAGCCCAGAAATTCGCTTCTTTGCGCCTTGGCGCCTTGGCGGCTCAATCTCTTCTCCTCCCGGGCCGTCCCCGGTGTTCTGTCCCTCTCCAGGAGGCGAGCAGCCCTGTACCCATCCTGCCCGCCCGGCCAGCGCGCGCGGGTTTCCAGGCCGGCAAGGTGGATCTCATGGGATCTCGCCAGAGCGCCCGACGAGGAAGACGGGAAGCTTGGAGGGCGAATGGCTCTCCGTCGCCGCCCGCCCTGCTGCGCCGGGCGCGCGCGGTCCCATCGTGCACAACGGGGCCCCCGGTACGTCGGTTGCTCCCGAGCCCCTCCGCGGCTGGAGACGGCCGCAATTACAAGGGAGAGAACGAATGAACCGACTGATTCGCTTCGGAGCACTCTCGGCCTTCCTGTCGCTCGTCCTCTGGGGCGGCAAGGACGTTGCGGCCGCTCCGATCCCCGCCGATGTGAGCAGCAAGCAACTCAAGGACCTCACGGCCGTGGATGTCGAGTCCACGTGCCAGTCGCTCACGCCGAGCCTCTCGCTCTCCAAGGAGGACACCTGTGAGTTCGTCGGCATGCTGTGGTCCACGGTCGGAGGGGTGTGCAGCGTGGTGAAGGAGAAGTGCATGGCCGAGACCCAGCAGCCGCGGGCGGACGAGGCCCCGGCGCCCGCGGAGAGCTGTCTGCCGCCGGCCGAAGCGCGCACGGGCTGCACCGCGACCGTGGCCGAGTACGAGGCGTGCCTGCTCGCGCACGTCACGCAGGTCCGGGCGCTCACGTGCGCTTCCACCGAGACCGAGCTGGAGGCGGCCATCCCGGCGTGCGATGTGATCTCGCAAAAGTGCCCGGATCTCGCCGGCAGCGACGAGGGAGAAGGCCAGGGCGCCACCCAGCCCTGACGCCGCCGCGCGGCGCGCCTCGCGGGCCGCTGCCCACCTCGGGCCGCTCGCGGGGCGCTCCGCCTCCTGCTCCTGAGCGCGCTCACGTCCGCGGGCCTCACCGACGTTGCGATCTGATATCTTCTGCGACGTGGAGCCGGTAGCCTGGCTGTGGGTAGCCTGCCGGCCCACGACGCATTGGAGATGTTTTATGCTGAAAAAAGTGGCATTTACGATGTTTCCGGTGAAGGACACGCCGCGCGCTCGCGCCTTCTACGAAGGCACGCTCGGCCTGCGCGTGGGCAGCCACTCGGACAACGGGGTGTGGACCGAATATGACCTGCCGGGCGGCGGCTGCCTGGCGCTGTTCAATCACCCCGATCCGAAGTCGGCTGCCGCTCCGGGCGGCGCGAGCATCGCGTTCGAGGTCGAAGACCTGGACGTGCTCGTCGCGCGGCTCAAGAGCGAAGGCGTGGAGTTCATGGCCGACGACGTGCAATCGCCGGTGTGCCGCATGGCGGTCATGCAAGACACCGAAGGCAACACCATCATCTTGCACAAGCTCAGGAAGAGCCCATGAAGCCGGCGCGGAGGGAGCGCCTGGGATCGCCCCTTCGGATTGCGCCCGGACCGGGCGTCTCCTTTCGAGCCCGCGTCAGGCAGGGCGCCAGTTCCCATGGAAGCCCGTCGGCACCAGTCGCGGAACCTTCGCCCTGCCGATTGGCCCTTTCCTGATGTCGATCGCGTCAAAGACCAGCAGTTCGCTGCACTGGCTCTCGCCGCGGCGGGCGAGGGCGATGACCCATCCATCCCCTTCGGGACTGTCGGCGTTGCGCGGGATGAAGAGAGGTTCGCCCAGAGAATCCCACGGCCCCACCTCGTAGGTCGACCGAGCACCCGTCCGCAGATCGAGGTGAACCAGGGTGTCGAAATGAACGAAGCCCTTGGCCCGCGTGTCGGCCAGATACCAGCCATGTCGATACGGGCGGCCAGTGTAGCGTTCGTCGAAGCGTGGCAGCTCGCTGCTGAGGTCGTCCAGCTCCTGGCGGCCAATCGTGTTCGTGGCCCCGGACAGGTCGATGCGCCAGCGGACGAATCTGGAGGCCGGATAGGCGCCCAGCTGGCCGTCGATCCCTGGAATGAGCGGCGCGCGCGGAAATTCCATCAGATCCACGTACAGGGTGTCGCCGTCCTCCCACGCGTTCATGGGGTGGTAGAAGTGCCGGGCTTCGCAGCTGAACCACCGCATCGCCCCGATCTCGGCGTTACGGGGCAGGACGCCGACGCAGGTCGGCCGATCTGGCTCCCACGCGTACGCTGGGCCACCCCGCATGACGCGGTCGAGATCACCCACCACGGGAAGCACGGGGAAGAGGACATGGTTCTGCGTGATCACGAAGTCGTGGGCGAGGCTGCAGTAGGGGGCCTCGAAGTTGTCGCGACGCGCGACCTCACCCGCGCCGTTGGTGACGCCGTAGGACATGGTCCGTGAGAACGGCGCTTCGCCGACCCCGTGGGCGAACCAGACCATCTCCTTTGTCGCCGCGTCGAGCTTCGGGTGGGCGGTGACATTGCCGCGGTAAGCGTCGAGATACCCGCGCGGGGCGAGCGTATCGGGGTCAAGCTCGAAGGGGCGGCTGTCTTCCGCCATCGCGAGCAGCTTGTTCCCGTGCCAGACGATGTTTGTGTTCGCCACGCCCGGATCGATCCCGGCGACGGAGGGGTCGGCATTGCCAGGATCGTCCATCGACCCGAAGAGCGCGCGTCCGGCGGCGTGCTCAGCTTCCCAGCGGGGCGTGCGGACGAAGCGATTGCGATAGCGGACCGCGCCGTTTGCGATCGAGAAGGCGTGAATCATTCCATCGCCGATGAACAGATGATAATCGCCCCGCGGCTCGAACTGCGGGTTCGGGCCGTTGCGATAGTAGACGCCGGCGATCTCCCGCGGGATCTCGCCGGCGATCGAGAGCTCGAAATCGTCCTCGTCGCGCACTGGGGTGAAAATGCCGGATAGATGTGGATGTCTCATGGACAGCTCTCTCTCCTCGCCCTGTCGGGGCTGAGATGGTGCACGTCATTCTTTGCCACTCCGAGCCGGCCTCATCTTGACATCGAGCGACATTCTTTTATCATTTGGCGACATGACGGCTCCGGACGGTGGGGTCGAGGGAGGTCCGATGTCGGTCGTCAGCGTGGAAGCTATCCGCGGTTTCCGGGACCTCGTGGCCGAGCTCGGCGGAGATGCCGGGACGCTCCTATCGCGAGCACGCATCCGGACCGACGTGTTCGACGACCCCAGGAACCTCGTTCCGATCGCGTCCGTGTTCCGTCTGCTCGAGGACGCCGCGCGCGCGCTCCGCTGCCCTGATTTCGGCCTGCGCCTCGCCGCGCGGCACGACATCGGCATCCTCGGTCCGCTGGCGATCGCCGTACAGAACAGCGTCAGCCTCGGCGACGCCTTGGCGTGTGCGTCGCGGTATCTGTTCACGCACAGCTCGGCGGTTGCGTTCTCGACGCGACCCGCCGGACGCGACGGTCGCGTGCTGCTGGCCTACGAGATCCGGCTGAAACGCCCGCAAATGACCGTTCAGGACACGGAGATGACCGTCGCGTTCGCAGCGCGCGTCGGCGCGTTGCTCTCGGAGGGGCGCCTTCACTTGAGGCGCGTGTGGTTCCCTCACGCGCGCTGCGCGCCGATCGCCGCCTATCGAGCGCACTTCGGGGTGCCGGTCGTCTTCGAGCGTGATGTCGCGGCGCTCGAGGTCGACGCAGCCGACCTCTCCTTGCGCATCTCCTCCGCCCGCCGCGAGCTGCGCGAGCTCGCGGTGCACTATCTCGAGTCTCGCTTCGGCGCGCAGCAAACGCCCCTCGCGGCGCGGGTTCGCGAGGTGGTGCTGCGGTCACTGGGAACCGGGTACAGCGCCAGCGCCGACGTGGCCTCGGCGCTGGGGATGCATCCGCGCACGCTGCAGCGCCAGTTGCAAGCCGACGGTACGAGCTTCGAGAAGATCAAGGACGAGGCCCGCGCGGAGCTCGCACATCGCTACCTGGCGCAGGGAGGTCTGCCCCTCTCGCACATCGCGTCGTTGCTCGACTACAGCGAGCAGTCGGCGCTCACGCGAAGCTGCTACCGCTGGTTCGAGCGCCCGCCGCGGGTGGTGCGCGCGGAGCTCGTGGGGAGAAGGCGCGCCGAGGAGGCGGGCGAGCCCGCTGCTCGGCCCCCGCGGCTTGTTGGGCGGGAGACAGAGCAAGAGAGAGTACACAGGGAGACGGGGAGACGGGGAGGAGAGAGAGATCTACAGACCAAGGGGGAGAGGCGAGAGGTGGGGACCATCGACCAACGTGCAGATCACCTGGGAGGCGCTGACTCACGGCGACACCGGCAGCGCGGGGACCCCGTAGCGCGCCAGGACATCGGCTGCCGCAGGTGCCCCGGCGCTCGCGGCGGCGGCTCGATCCCAGCTCGGAGGTAGCGCTCCGGACGCCGCGGCGCGACACTCGCCTCAAGGTGAGGTCACGCTCCGCCGCGGCGCGGCTCTTCATGGTCTCGGCGGTGCTTGCGGGCGGCGCGGTCGCGCGCGCTCAGCCGACCGCCGCCCCCTTGCGCATCGCGTATCGCGCGGAGGCTGGATGCCCGACGGAGGCGGATTTTCGCGCGCGCGTCAGCGCTCGCCTCCGCCGGGCCCTCGCGGAAGCGGACGCGGCGAGCGCGTACGTCGTGACCCTCGAGAAGCGCGATGGCCGCTTCGTCGGGCGCCTCGGCGTACGTGGGGCGGACGGGACGGCATCCGACCGCGATGTCGCGGGGGACACCTGCGACGATGTCGTCGCCGCGCTCGCGGTGGTGACGGCGCTCGCCATCGACGCCCGGACCGCGGACGCGCCCGCCGCGGTCGCCGCCCCCGTCGCTGCCGCATCGGCGAGCACCGCCTCCGCGCCGCCCCGGCCCGCCGGTAGCGGGCTGGCTCGCTCGCCCGCGCCGCCCCCGCCTGCCGGTAGCGCGCGGACGCGGCCCCCCGCGCCCGCGCCCGCGCCGGACGCGGCGACGCACCTGACGCTCGGCGCGCAGTTCCTTCTTGGCGAGAGGATCGGCACGCCCGCCTTCGGCGCGCGCATCTTCGCGGAGCCCCCCGTCGGCGCGACGGACCACGGCGTCGCCCCGCTGCGCTTCGGCGCGGGCCTCGAGACGGCCTCCGACATCCCCGTGGCGGGCGGCTCGGCAGCGTTTCTCCTCGTGGCCCTCGCCGCCGACGCGTGTCCGCTCGGCGCGACGGCCGGCGCCCTGCACCTGGCCCCCTGCGCGCGCGTCGAGGGCGGCCTCCTCGCGGCGAGCCGTCGAGGCGTCGCCCCGGTGCGCAGCGTGACGCGCGGGTGGCTCGCGATCGCCCTGCCGGTGCGCGCGCGGCTGCCGCTCTGGGGTCCGTTCGTGCTCGACGTCGAGGCCGGGATGCGGATGCCGCTGCTGCGCGACGGCCTCCTCGTCCAGGGCGCCGACGTCGTCGCCCGCCCGCCGCCGCTCGAGGTCGTCTCCGCGCTCGGGCTAGGCGTGACGATTCCGTGATCTCGGCGCTCGCCTGCGAACATAGCGGCAGAAGACGATGATCAGCGCGACGCGATCCGGCCCCCCTCCCCGCGCGGAGGTCGCGCGCGACGCGGCCGTGACGGCGCACGCGGAGCGCGCCGCGCAGGTCGCGCCGTCGCCCTCCGCGGAGCGCTACCGCGCCCTGGTCGACGCGCATTTCGACTTCATCTGGCGCTCGTTGCGCGGGCTCGGCGTGCCCGCCGGGTCGGCCGACGATGCCGCGCAGCACGTCTTCCTGATCGCGCATCAGAAGCTCGGCGAGATCGCGCCCGGCCGCGAGCGCTCCTTCCTCTTCGGGACGGCGCTGGGGGTCGCGGCGAACGCGCGCCGCGCCGGGGCGCGCCGGCGCGAGCTCTGCGATGACGACGCGATGGCGGTCGCGGCCGACGACGCGCCGAACCCGGAGCAGCTCATGGAGATGAAGCAGGCGCGCGCGCTGCTCGACGACGTGCTCGACGCGATGGAGGAGGACGTTCGCGTCGTCTTCGTCCTCTTCGAGCTCGAGGGCGTCCCGACGGAGGAGATCGCCGCGATGCTCGAGCTCGCGAAGGGCACCGTCGCGTCCCGCCTCCGGCGCGCGCGCGAGGAATTTCGTGCGATCGCGAGGCGCGTCCAGGCGAGGGCGCTGCATGGGGGAGGCAACCGATGACCGATCCGAAGCGGCTCGGAGAAGAGGAGGCGACCGGGTTCGAGCGCACGCTGCTCCGCTCGTGGAAGCACGAGTCGGCGCCTGCGTCGGCGCGCGCGCGCGCTCTCGCCATCGCCGGGCTCGCTGCGGGGACGAGCGCCGCGCCCGCCGCGCCCGCCGCGCCCGCCGCGCCCGCCGCGCCCGCCGCGCCCGCCGCGCCCGCCGCGCCCGCGCCCAGGGCGGCCACGGGCAAGCTGCTGTCGCTCGCGAAGTGGGGCCTCGGGACGGCGATCGGCGCCGGCATCGACGCCTTGATCGATCGCCGGCGGATCCTGTACCGCTCTGGAGGGCAGAAAGGACGCCTGACGATCGCGCCGATCGCCG
>JAICEP010000197.1 GCA_025924095.1 Sorangium sp. | reverse complement strand
GCCCCGCGTCGTCCCGCCGGTGGCCGTGCCCCGCGTCGTCCCGCCGGTGGCCGTGCCCGTGGCCCTCGGCCTTCGGCGCCGGACGCAAGAGGAGCGAGAGCTCGGCGTCGATGTCCTGCGCGGCCGGAGAGAGACACCGCGCGCACGGCATGGCGACAGACGCCTTGACGCGACCGCGCACGACGATCTCGTTCCCCGTGCGGGAGAGGCGGGCGGAGAGTTGGCCTGGCGCGCGGCTGGTGACATTGACGTCAGCGAGCTCTGCGTTCAGCCAGTCGGTCGACAGCGGCATTTCCAGCGAGGTGCCGGAGAGGTCGATGTCATTGGCGGAGACGGCGATCTTGGACATGGGTTCGGGGCCAGTGAAGGCGGAGCGTTTAGCGCGGGGTGCGTTGGCTCGCAAGACCGAGTACGACCGCCGTCAGAACGGGGCTGCATGGTAGCGTCGCCCCCGCATGGACCCTAGCGCAACGCCCGAGGTCCCCGCCGCGGGCGCCGCCGACAAGCGACCGGAATCGTCAGGGGAGGCACGGCGGGCGAGCCGGCGCGGAACGGTCGCGCTCGCCCTCTACGCGCTCGTGACGCTCGTGTACGCGGTCAGCTGCTCGCGCGAGCTCTTCACCGTCCACACGCCCTACAACCACTACGCCCTGCTCGCCGAGGCGTGGCTCCACGGCCGCCTCGACCTCGGCGGACCGCCGCCGGCGTACGCGGGCGGCAACGACTTCGCCGTGCTCGGCGATCGCTACTACGTCAGCTTCCCCCCCTTCCCCGCGGTCCTCATCGCGCCGCTCGTCCAGCTCGCCGGCAGCGCCGAGCGCGTGCGCGACGGGCAGTTCTTCCTGGCGTTCGCCGGCGTCGGTCCGGCCGTCCTCTTCCTCGCGCTCGAGAAGCTCTCGGCCTCGCGGCGCAGCCGCCGCACGCAGGCCGAGAACGTCGCGCTCTCGCTGCTCTTCGCGCTCGGGAGCGTCTACTGGTTCAGCGCCGTGCAAGGGACGGTGTGGTTCGCGGCGCACGTCGTCGGCGTCGCGCTCGCGTGCATCTATCTCTACTGCGCGCTCGACGCCGCCCACCCGCTCGCTGCAGGCCTCGCCCTGGGCCTCGGCTTCGCCACCCGCACGCCGCTCGGCTTCGCCCTACCGCTGTTCCTCTGCGAGGCGCTCCGCGCGGGCCGCTCGGACCCGCGCGCCCTCGCGCGCCGGCTCGCGCTGTTCGCCGCGCCCGCGGCGCTCGTGCTGGCCGCGCTGCTCTGGCACAACCACGCGCGGTTCGGCGACGCGACCGAGTTCGGGCACCGGTACCTCCACATCGCCTGGCGCGCGCGGATCGAGAAGTGGGGGCTCTTCTCGTACCACTACCTGCCGCGCAACCTCGCGGTGGTGCTCACGAGCTTGCCGTACGCCCACGTGCAGGGCGCGCCCTTCCAGATCAACCTGCACGGGCTCGCGCTCTGGGTGACGACGCCGATCTACGCGTGGGCGCTCTGGCCCCGGCGCACGCCGCCCCTGTTCTGGGCGCTCGCCGCCACGGCGTCCGCGGTCGCGCTGCCGAGCCTCTTCTACCAGAACACCGGCTGGATCCAGTTCGGCTACCGCTTCTCCAACGACTTCGCCCCGTTCCTCTTCGCCATGATCGCCGTCTCCGGCCGCCGCTTCGGCGTGCCGTTCTACGCCCTCGGCGCGGCCGCGATCGCCGTGAACGGGTTCGGCGCGGTCACGTTCCAGCGGGCGGGCTTCGAGCGGTTCTATTTCCTCGAGCGCACCCAGCGCGTCCTGCACCAGCCCGACTGAGCGCGCCGGCGCCGCCGCTCAGCCGCCGCGGGGCCGCGCCGCTCATCCCCTCCTCCGCACGCGGGCCCGGGAGCGGCCCGCTTCCTCGGGCCAGCGGGGAATCCAGCGGACGGCGCACGCGACCCTTGGGTGCAGGGCGCTCGCTGTGCTAGCCCTCGCCGCGCCATGGAAGCTCTGCTCGACCCGGCCGCCATCGGGCGCGGCCTGCGGCGCATCGCGCTCCAGATC
Source organism: Sorangium sp. (assembly GCA_025924095.1). Taxonomy (GTDB): domain Bacteria; phylum Myxococcota_A; class Polyangia; order Polyangiales; family Polyangiaceae; genus Sorangium. The sequence goes on along the minus strand of JAICEP010000197.1, from coordinate 8,757 downwards.
GCCGAGCGTGGCCGCGGCGTGGACGATCTGGCGCTCATCGGGATCCGACGGGGCGGCGAGCCGCTGGCCAGGCGGCTGGCCGCGCTGCTCCTCGAGATCGAGGGGCAATCGCCGCCGGTCGGCGCCGTCGACATCACGCTCTACCGCGACGACGCCGCGACCGCCCTGCCGAACCCGCGCATCGGCCCCAGCCACATCACCTTCCCCGTCGACGGCCGGCGCATCGTGCTGATCGACGACGTGATCTACACCGGCCGCACCATCCGCGCGGCGCTCGACGCGGTGCTCGACTACGGGCGACCGCAGCGGATCGAGCTCGTCGCGCTCGTCGATCGCGGCGGCAGAGAGCTGCCGATTCACCCTAACTACATCGTCCGCGCGGTCGAGCTCGCCCCCGGGCAGCGCGTCGACGTCGTGGAGCGCGCCGGCGAGCTCTGGGCGCTCGTCACCGCGGTCGGCGCCAAGATCTCGGAGCCCCCCGCTCCCCCGGAAGGGACGTAAGCCAGCGCATGAGGAGGATCTACCCGCACCGACACCTGCTCGGCATCGAGGGGCTCACGCGGCCCGAGATCGTGGCCCTCCTGGACGCCGCCGAGTCGCTCTTCGACGTCTCCCGGCGGAGCGTGCGCAAGGTGCCCACGCTCCGCGGCAAGACGGTCGTGAACCTGTTCTACGAGCCCTCGACGCGCACGCGGACGTCGTTCGAGCTCGCGGGCAAGCGCCTCAGCGCCGACGTCATCAACATCAGCGTCTCCACATCGAGCGCCGTCAAGGGGGAGTCGCTGCTCGACACGGTGCAGAACCTCCAGGCGATGCAGCCCGACGTCCTCGTCATCCGGCACAGCGCGTCCGGCGCGCCGCACCACATCGCCGCGCGCACGCGCGCCGCGGTCATCAACGCGGGGGACGGCACGCACGAGCACCCGACGCAGGCGCTGCTCGACGCGTTCACCATCCGGCGCGCCAAGGGGCGGCTGGAGGGGCTGGAGGTCGCCATCTGCGGCGACATCGTCCATAGCCGCGTGGCCCGCTCGAACGCGCACCTGCTCACGACGATGGGCGCGCGGGTCCGCTTCGCCGGGCCGCGCACGCTCCTGCCGGTCGCAGGCGAGTCGCTCGGCGCGACCCTCTACGACCGGATCGAGCCCGCCCTCGAGGGCGCCGACGTGGTGATGATGCTGCGGGTGCAGCGCGAGCGGCTGAGCGGCAGCTTCCTTCCCAGCACACGCGAGTACAGCCGCACCTTCGGGCTGAGCCCGGCCCGGCTCGCGCTCGCGAAGCCGGACGCGATCGTGATGCACCCGGGGCCGATGAACCGCGGCGTGGAGATCGATCCGCGCATCGCGGACGGCCAGCAGAGCGTGATCCTCGACCAGGTCGAGGCCGGCGTCGCGGTCAGGATGGCGGTGCTCTGGATCCTGGCCGCAGAGACCAACGAGTTCTCCGCGACCGGCGAGCCGCGGCCCGCGCCCTGACGCGGGGCCGCCTCGCCGCGGCCCGCGCAGCGGGGCGGATGCGCTCCTCTCGCCCGCGCGACGCGAGGAGCCGGCGCCGGCTCCTCGCTTGGCCGCCCGGGCTCGCGGCGGCTCGCAGCGAACGGGGTTCCCTGCCGCGCCTCGTTTTAATAGGCTGGTCCATCTTCTTGAAAGGGTGGATGCCAACCATGTTTTCGCGAGACGTCCTCAGGATCGATGCCCCGGCAGTAGCGCAGGAGATCGAGCAGGCCATCCGGGATCAGGTATTCGGCACGCTGCGGCGGCGCGGGGCCGTGGTCGGGCTCTCGGGCGGGATCGACAGCTCCGTCGTCTCGACGCTGTGCGTCCGCGCGCTCGGCAAGGACAAGGTGCTCGGCCTCTTCATGCCCGAGCGCGACACCTCGGACGACGCGCTCCGGCTCGGCAAGCTGCTCGCCGAGCAGCTCGGCATCGAGGCGGTCATCGAGAACATCAAGCCCGCGCTGACCGGCCTCCGTTGCTACGAGCGGCAGGACGAGGCGATCCGGATGGTCTACCCGGACTACAACGAGAGCTGGAAGTTCAAGATCACCCTGCCCTCGATCCTCGAGAGCGACCGGCTGAACGTCTCGCAGCTGACGGCACAGCCGCCCGGCGAGGAGCCGCGGGTGAAGCGGATGCCGCTGAACGCGTACCTGCAGCTCGTCGCCGCGACGAACTTCAAGCAGCGCATCCGCAAGATGATGGAGTACTACCACGCGGACAGGCTCAATTACGCCGCCGCCGGCACGCCGAACCTGCTCGAGTACGATCAGGGCTTCTTCGTGAAGCAGGGAGACGGCGCCGCGGACTTCAAGCCGATCGCGCACCTGTACAAGACCCAGGTCTACGCGCTCGCCGAGTACATCGGCGTCCCCGCCGACATCCGCGGGCGCGCGCCGACCACCGACACGTTCTCGATGCCTCAGGGGCAGGACGAGTTCTACTTCGCGCTCCCCTACGACAAGATGGACCTCTGCCTCTACGCCTACAACAACAAGGTCCCGGCCGCGGAGGCGGCGTCCGCCGTCGGCATCAAGCCGGAGCAGGTCGAGCGCGTGTTCAAGGACATCGAGGCGAAGCGCCGGGTTGCGCAGTACCTCCACGCGCAGCCGCTGCTCGTCCGCGATCAGGGCCACGCCTGACGAGCCGCGCCGCACGGGCCGCCGTCGACGACGACGCCCGGCGGCGCTGCCCCTCGGCGTGAAACCGACCGGAAACAGCGCAGCCAGCGTCGACAATGCGACGTGAGAGGCGGGACGCGCTCGTGCGAGACGGCTCCACGACCCCGACGGACTCGCGATGAGACCGCGAGACCGCGAGTCGCGACTCTCACCTCGGCAGCGTCCCCCCGACGGCGGACAGCGCCCTGCGGGCGGCGGCCTGCACACCGCAACGCCGCTCCGCCGAGTGTTCTCGACAGGAAAGCCTGGAGGGTGATAGACGTAGGAATTAACTCCATGAGCACTTCCAGCGTTGAATCGACGATTCGCAACTTCCTGGTGGCCTCGTTCGGATACAGGGGCGCTACCGCCGATCTTGGGGCCGAGGTCCCTTTGCTCGATCAAGGAATCCTGGACTCGACGGCCGTCCTCGAGATCGTCCAGTTCCTCGAGCAGGACCTCGGCATCCAGGTCGCTGACGAGGAGATGGTGCCGGAGAATTTCGGCTCGATCGCCCGGCTCGTGACCTACGTGAGCGGGAAGAAGAGCAGCAACTAGCCCGAACCCCTGGGGGGCGCATGAGCACGCAGCACACCGCTCGTCGCGATCCGCGCTCGGATCGCTTTCTCATCGACTCAGCGCTGCGATCGTTCGCCGCTTCGCGCCCCGACCACGTCGCGCTGGTCTCCGAGGGGCGGCGGCTCACGTACCGCGAGCTCGACGCGCTCGCCGACCGCTGCGGCGCCCTCTTCCGCGAGTCGGGCGTGCAGCGCGGCGATCGCGTCATGATCGCGCTCGACAACGGCGTGGACGCGGTCGTCGCCTACTACGGCACGCTCCGGGCCGACGGGGTGCCGTCGCTGCTCGGCACCGCGATGCGACCCCGGCGCCTCGGCCAGGTGATGGAGCTCGCCGAGCCGCGCGTGCTCGTGGCGGCGCGCGGCATGCGCGACGGCCTCGCCGCCGTGGCCGAGCTCCCGCCCGCCGCGAGGCCCGCGGCGACGTTCCTGAGCGGCGCCGCGCCCCCGGCCGCGGCGGCCGGCCCCTCGCCCGAGGGGCGCGACCTCCAGGAGGCCCTGGCCGGCGCGCCGAGCGACGCCCCCGAGCGCCGCGCCATCGAGCTCGACCTCGCGACGCTCTGCTGGACGAGCGGCAGCACGGGCGAGTCGAAGGGGGTCATGCTGACGCACCAGAACCTCCGCAACAGCACCGCGGCGATCGGCGCGTACCTCGAGCACACGGCGGACGACGTGATCCTCTGCGTGCTGCCGCTGTCGCACACCTACGGGCTCTTCCAGCTGCTCGTGACGCACGCGTTCGGCGGGACCGTCGTGCTGGAGAAGGGCTTCTCCATGCCGTGGCCCATCGTCCAGAAGATGGCCGAGGAGCGCGCCACCGGCTTCGCGGGCGTGCCGACGATCTTCGCCTCGATGCTGTCGCTCAAGAACTTCGCGAAGGCCGACCTGTCGGCGCTCCGCTACATGACGAACGCCGCGTACGGGCTCCCGGCGCCGCAGCTCCTGCGCCTCCGCGAGCTCCTGCCCAACGTCTCGTTCGTCGCGATGTACGGCCAGACCGAGTGCACGCGCGTCTGCTACCTGCCGCCATCGCTGGCGCTGGAGCGACCGTCCTCCGTGGGCATCGCGATGCCGAACGAGGAGCTCTGGATCGAGCGGGAGGACGGCACGCGGGCGGAGCCGGGCGAGGTGGGCGAGCTCGTCGTCCGCGGGCCGAACGTGATGCGCGGTTACTGGAAGAACCCCGACGCGACCGCGCGCGCGCTCCGGCCGGGGCCCCTCCCGGGCGAGGTCGTGCTCCACACCGGCGACCTCTTCAAGATGGATGAGGAGCGGTACCTCTACTTCGTCGCGCGCAAGGACGACATCATCAAGACCCGCGGCGAGAAGGTGAGCCCCCTCGAGGTCGAGTCGGTGATCTGCAAGGTCCCTGGCGTGATCGAGGCGGCGGTCGTCGGTGTGCCGGATCAGGTGCTCGGCGTCGCGGTGAAGGCCGCCGTCGTGAAGGCCCCCGACGCCGTGGTGACGGCCGACGACGTCCGCAAGAAGGTACGGTCCGAGCTCGACGAGTTCGCCGTGCCCAAGTTCGTCGAGTTCATGGATACGCTCCCCAAGACGGCGAGCGGCAAAGTCAAGAAGAGCGAGCTCATCTGATATGTGCGGTATCGCCGGCCTGATCAACCTCCGCTCCGACGCGCCGAACCCCGACCGTGACCTGGCCCTCAAGATGGCTCGAGCGCTGCGCCACCGCGGCCCCGACGGCTTCGGCATCTACCGCGATCGCCACGTCGCGCTGGCCCACGCCCGCCTGTCGATCATCGACCTCGACGGCGGGTGGCAGCCGATGGCCAACGCCGAGGAGACGCTCTGGGTCTGCTTCAACGGCGAGATCTTCAACTACATCGAGCTCCGCGAGGAGCTCACGGCGAAGGGTCACCACTTCCGGACCAAGAGCGACACCGAGGCGCTGATCCACGCCTACGCCGAGTACGGCGAGGCCATGGTCGATCGACTGAACGGCCAGTGGGCGTTCGTCCTCTGGGACGTCAAGCGGAGGCGCGCGTTCTTCTCGCGCGACCGCGTCGGCATCAACCCGCTCTTCTGGACGGTCCACCGCGGCGTCCTCCGGTTCGCCAGCGAGGTGAAGTCGCTCTTCCAGGACCCCACCATCCCCCGCGCGATCTCCCGCGAAGGGCTCGACGAGGCCCTGACGTTCTGGGCGCCTGTCGCCCCGCTCACCCCGTACGAAGGCATCCAGCAGATCCCGCCGGGCGCCGCGGCGACGCTCGACCTCGATGGCGACGTGGCGCCGCGCGTCTCGATCCGCTTCCGGCCCGAGTTCCCCCACGGGCGCGCGCCTGGCGGCGACGAGGCATCGCTCGTCTCGAGCGTGCGCGAGGCGGTCCGCGGCGGCTCGACGATCCGCTTGCGCGCCGACGTCCCCGTCGGCAGCTACCTGAGCGGCGGGCTCGACTCCACGATCGTCGCGGCGCTGATCGCGTCGAACCGCGAGGTTCCGCTGCGCACCTTCTCGGTCGAGTTCGCCGAGCGCGAGTTCGACGAGGCCGAGTACCAGCGCGCCGCCGTCGCGCACCTCGGCACGTCCCACGCCTCGATCCAGTGCAGCGACGCCGACATCGCCGGCGTCTTCCCGGACGTCGTCTACCACGCCGAGGCCCCGCTCCTGCGCACCGCCCCGGCGCCGCTGTTCATCCTGGCGCGCCTCGTCCGCCAGAGCGGGTACCGCGTGGTGTTGACGGGCGAAGGCGCCGACGAGTTCTTCGCGGGCTACGACATCTTCCGCGAGGACCGGGTCCGCCGCTTCTGGGCGCGCCACCCGGACAGCAAGCTCCGGCCCCAGCTCCTCCTCCGGCTCTACCCTTACCTGCAGCGGTCGCCGGTCGCGCAGGTCGAGATGGCGAAGGCCTTCTTCGGGCGGAACCTCACGCAGACGGACGACCCGTTCTACTCCCATCGCCCGCGCTGGGACGCCACGAGCCGCATCAAGCTGATGCTCGACCCCGCGATGCGCGAGGGCGTCAGCGACACCGCGGCGGCCGATCGCCTGAGGGAGCAGCTGCCCGCCGACTTCATGCGCTGGACGCCGCTCGCGCGCGCGCAGTACCTGGAGATCACGACCCTGCTCTCCGGCTACCTGCTCTCCTCCCAGGGCGAGCGCATGATGATGGCGAACTCGGTCGAGGGCCGCTTCCCGTTCCTCGATCCCAACGTGATGGATGTGGCGGACGCGCTGCCGGACGCGCTCAAGCTCCGCACCCTCGACGAGAAGCACGTGCTGAAGCGCGCGATGGGCGATCTGTTGCCGCCCGGCGTCCTCGCGCGGAAGAAGCAGCCGTACCGCGCGCCCGTCGTGCAGCCGTTCTTCGGGAGCGGAACGCCGGACTACGTGGAGATGTGCCTGTCGCCGGACGCCATCAAGGACGCGGGCATCTGGCAGGCGCAGCCCGTCGCGTCGCTCGTCGCGAAGTGCCGCAAGACCGGCGGCAAGTCGATGAGCAACACCGACGACATGGCGTTCTGCGCGATCCTCTCCACGCAGCTCATGGCGCGGGACATCATCCAGGGTGCGCGGGTCGTCTCGGCCGCCGACGACATGTCGGGCCGGCTGGGCGTCGACGTCGACCGGCTGCGCGACGCCGCGGGCTGATCCCGGGCGCTCGACGTCGAGGCGAGGCTGCGCCGGGCGCGCCCCTTCTCAGCGGGGCAGCTTGCGCACCCCGCCGGGGCTCTTCTCCTCCACCCAGAAGACGAACCCGCCGTGGAGCGCGATCCCGCGCGGCGCGCCGCCTTCGTACAGCACCTGCTGCCTCCCGCGGCCGTCCTTGCGCCTCCGCAGGACGCGGGGCGTCCCCTGATCGGTCCAGTAGACGTAGTCGTCGTTCCCATCCACGGCGATGCAGTCGGGGGACGGGTGCTCCACGTCGTCGTCCTCGGAGGGCTCCCAGATCGCCATCGCCTCCTGCGAGCCGTCCTTCGGCGCCCTCATCAAGGCGGCTTGCTGGTCGGTGTCGTTGCCGCGCGGGCTGTTGGTCCAGTAGACGAACGCCTCGTCGACGGCGATGGCGTACGGGAACGGCTGCTCGTCCGCCAGCTCGACCGTGTCGCCGGTGTCTCGCCGCGTCCGGTTCACCGTGCCGCGCGCGCTCCGATCGACCCAGTACACGTGCTCCGCGTCGAGCGCGATGAGGTGCGGCGACGCCTCATCGTCCTCGTGGAACTCGTCGTTCGCCCCCTCGTCGTTCGGCCACGCGTCGAGCATCGCGATCTGGCCGATGAGGCTGCCTCTCCCTGGCACGCCGATGCCGGCCGCGCGCTGCGCCCAGAACACGTCGCTCTCGTCCGCCGCCACGCCGAGGGTCGCGTGGTCCGAGTCGTAGATCACCTTCGGCGTCTCCCGTCCCTCGCGGTCCACCCACATGACGTTCGTGTCGTTGAGGTTGGCCCAGAAGACGCCTTGCTGGTTGACGGCGATCCCGTACGGAGCGTTCTGTCCGGCGGCGAGCAGCGTGACCGACCCGCCGAGGGCCGGCACCTTCTGCACGCTGCCGTTCGCGCCTTCGCCGGCCGTCCAGTAGACCTCGTCCTGGTAGATGACGAGGAGCCTCGCGTTCGCGTCCTCCGGGATCGGGAACCCGCGCGCGATCTCGGTGACCCCGCTGCAGCCGCTCTCGCTGCACATCCCCTCGTCCAGGCACACCGCGCCGCAAGCGCCGCAATTCTGGGGGTCGTCGTGCAGGTTCACCTCGCAGAGCGTGTCGCCGTTGCAGTCCGCCATGCCCGTCGGGCACCCGGAGGACCCACCGGACGAGCTCGCGCCGGGCTCTCCCATCGTGAAGTCGCCGAGCACGCTCGTGCATGCAGAGGCGGTCGCGACGGCAACGCCGAGCATCAAGCCGACCTGGAACGCCTGGCGCATCAGAAACTCCCCTTCGCTCCCGCGGAGCCGAGCCCGATCACGGGTGTGATCGATATCCCGGCGCGCTGCGGCGACCTCGGCGCTGTCAGGAGAAAGAACGCCCCCGCGCCGACGCCCACGGCGCCGATCGCGAACCCGATCGTCGAGAGCGTGCCCATCGCGTGGTAGCTGTCGACGTCGCCCTGGAGCGACGGGTCGCACCGGTCGGCGGGGCAGCGCTCCGAGAGGTCGCGGTGCTTGCCGATCGCGAGCACGCCGCCCACCGCGCCGGCCGCGAGGCCGACGCCGCCGACCCCCAGCGCGGCGATCCCGAGGACGGTGCGGCTGCTGCTGCCCGAAGGAGCGCCAGAGCCCGTGTCGGGCGACGGCGCGACCGGCGGAGGCGACACGACCGACGGCGGCAACGCGACCGGCTTGAGCTCGAGCGCGACGGTCTCGCTGGCGCCCTCCGCCAGGGTCACCTTCGCCTCCGCCGGAGCGAATCCGGCCGCCTCCGCGCGGACGGTGTGGCTGCCCGGATCGACCGGCCGCCTGACCCCGAGGGCGGCGCGCGGCACGCGCTCGCCCTCGATCGTGACAGCGGCGGTGTCCGGCCCGCTCACCGAGATGAGCACCTGCGGGATCCGGGGCGCGAGCGCATCGAGCTC
>JAICEP010000196.1 GCA_025924095.1 Sorangium sp. | reverse complement strand
CGACACGAGCTGGGAGGGTTGCTCGGAGTTTCTCGAGATCGCGCGCGCCGAGCTCGGCGTCGCCAGGGTCCACCCCGTCGCTGTGCTCGACTGGAGCCAGGTCGGCCCGGAGGACGGCATCCTCGTGCTCCATCCGCAGCAGGCACTCGACGCTGACGAGACGACCTCGTTCATGAAGGCCGGCGGGCGGCTCGCCATCGTCGACGATTTCGGCCGCGGCGACGACACGCTCCGGCGGTTCCAGATCGAGCGCGTCCCGACGCCAGCCCGGCCGCTCGCCGCGCTCCGGAACCGCCCCGCCCTCGCCATCGCGGAGCCCGTCGCCGATACCGTCGGGGGCCACTCCGTCGGCCGGCACCCGGTCGTCAGCCACGTCGAGCGGCTCGTCACGAACCACGCGACCGGCCTCCGGCACCCGAATCTCTCGCCCGTGCTGCGCATCCGCGCCGTCAGCGAGCCGGACGTGATCGTCGCCGTCGCCGGGCAGGTCGGCAAGGGCCGGCTCTTCGCGATGGGCGACCCGTCGGCGCTGATGAACATGATGCTCCGGTACCCGGGCAACCGCGCCTTCGCCTCGGGCCTGACCCGCTACCTGGTCGACGAGGATGGAGCTCAGCCGCACCGAGGGCGGCTCTACGTCGTCGCGAACCGGTTCGACGAAGAGAGCTCGTTCGGCGGCGAGACGTCGCTCCGCAAGGACTTCGACGCGCAGCTCAAGGCGCTCGCGAGCGCCGTCGAGGACGCCCGCCGCGACGGGCTCCCCGGCGGCGCCCTCCTCGCCCTCGCCGCCCTCGCCGGCCTCGCCCTCGCGATCTGGACCGCGCGCGCCTCGGCGAGGCCCTACCGAGGCCCGCTCCCTCGATACGCCCGTCCCACGCCGCTCGTCGCGCAGGGGGGTGCCGCCGGGCGCTTCGCCGTCCTCGCCGCCCCCTCGTCCCCGCGCGGGCTCGCGTTCCTCGAGCTGAAGAGCGCGCTGTTCGAGGCCCTGTCCGTGCGGTTCGGTCTCGAGGCCAACCCGGCGCAGGAGACAGTCGCGCGGCTCGTGGCCCGAGAGGGATCTCTTGACGAGCGAGCTCTCTCGGCTTTCAAGGAGGTCCTGGGCACCATGTACCGAGTCGAAGCGTCCGTCGTCGCCGGCAAGCCGGCGAGCGTGTCCAGGCCCGCGCTCCTGCACGCCGCCGACGTCGTGCGGCGCGTCCTCGCCGCCTGCGGCGCCGACGGCCGGAGGCCACCGCGGGGGCCTCACCTCGGCGCGCCAGCCGACCCTTCGACGGCGTCCCCGGAGGCGCGGCCCTCACCGGCGGAAGCGCAGCTCGCAACACCACCCTCTGACAAAGGCGCTCGATGAACCAGGTTCAGGCCGTCGCCGTCGACGAAATCTCCGCTGCCAGGGAGCGGATCGAGGCGGTCCGGCGGGAGATCACGCGCGTTTACATCGGATCGCCGCGCGCGATCGATCTGATGATCACCGCCCTGCTCGCGCAGGGGCACGTGCTGCTGGAAGGCGTGCCCGGCGTGGCGAAGACCACGCTGGTCAAGGCGTTCGCTGCGGCGCTGGGCGCGTCCGTCCGGCGGATCCAGTTCACGCCCGACCTCCTGCCCGCCGACATCACGGGGACGTACGTCCTGTCGCCCAAGGAGGGGACCTTCACGCTGCGCCCCGGCCCGATCTTCGCGAACCTCGTGCTCGCTGACGAGATCAACCGCGCCCCGGCGAAGACCCAGTCGGCGCTCCTCGAGGCCATGCAGGAGCGGCAGGTGACGATCGAGGGCGATCGCTTCGAGCTGCCGTCGCCCTTCATGGTGCTGGCGACGCAGAACCCGATCGATCTCGAGGGGACCTACCCGCTGCCGGAGGCGCAGATCGACAGGTTCCTCATCCGCGTGAGCATCGGCTACCCGCAGCACAAGGACGAGGTGGCGATGCTCCGCGCGCACAACGTCGAGCCGCCGCGGGCGCGCGCGACGCTCGCCGTCCAGGACCTCCTCATGCTGCAGGGCGTCGCGCGACGGATCCACGTCGAGGAGGACCTGTACGACTACGCGGTGAACCTCACGGGGTTCACGCGGACGCACCCTCGCGTGCTGCTCGGCGCGTCGCCGCGCGCCACGCTCGCGCTGATCCAGGCGGCCAAGGCGGCGGCGGTGATCGGCGGGCGCCCGTTCGTGACCCCGGACGACGTGCGCGGCATGGCGCCCGCGACGCTCGCGCACCGCCTGGTGCTCGTGCCCGAGGCCGACGTGGATCCGAAGGCGCGCGACGCGATCGTCGACGAGGCGGTGCAGCGCGTGGGTTACCGGCGCGCGGCGCGGCCGGCGTAGATCCCCCATGCAGCTCTATCCCACGCGCACCGCCGCCCACCTGGCCATCGCCGGCGTCGCGGTCATGGGCGCAGGGCTCATCGCGCGCGAGCCGGCGATCGTCGGCTGGGGCGGGGCGATCCTGGTCGCGATCGCGCTCGCCCGCGGCGTGACGCTTGTGTCGGTGGCGCGCATCCGCGCGGCCGGGTTCGAGATGCTCTGGGGCGGCTCGCGGCGTGTCCTCCGGTCCGCGCGCGGAGGCACCGTGGAGATCGAGGCCGAGGTGCGGAACCGCGACACGCTCGCGGCCCGCTACGTCAAGCTGCGCGCGATCGCCTCGTCGCAGCTCGACGTGCGCATCGAGCCGAGCCGAGGCGAGGTCTCCGCCTCGGGGCGGCTCAAGGTGAAGGTCGTCGTGCGCACGCCGCGCGTCGGCCAGCACGGGCTGCACGGGCTCGCGCTCGAGGTGCACGGCGCCCCGGGCCTCTTCGAGGTGCCCCTGACCTTCGCGAACCCGTACGGGATCGAGGTCCTCCCGCGGCCGTTCATGGCGTACCTCACGCAGCCGCGCGGCGGGCGCAGCCACCTGCTCGCGGCCTCCGGCCAGCCCGGGCGCGTGCGCGGCGAAGGGGACGACCTGCGCGAGCTGCGAGAGCACCAGCCGGGGGATCCCTTCCGGAAGATCGCGTGGAAGGCGAGCGCGCGCCGGGGCACGCTGCTCGTGCGGGAGTTCGAGCGCGAGGAGCGGGATGTGGTCTGGATCCTCGTCGACGCGGCCGTCGAGCTCTGGGCGGGCCCGCTCGGCCGCGCCCCGCTCGATCTCATGATCGACGAGGCCTCGGCCATCGCCACGAGGCACCTCGGGCGCGGCGATCGCGTCGGGCTCATCCTCCTGGCGCCCGGCCCTCGCGTGACGATCACGCCCGACCACGGCCCCGGGCACGGCCAGAAGATCGCGCATGCGCTCACCGTCGGGTGCGGCACGTACGACGCGGATCGGAGCGAGCTCGACGAGGCGGACGTCGCGGCGCGCGTCCTCGAGCACCTCAGGCCGCTCGACGCGCGAGGCCTCGACGACCTGCGCCGCGGCGACCTCGACCGGCTGGCCGCCCGCGCCGAGTCGATGCGCGCCCGTGCGCCGTTCTCGGCGCCGGCGCCGCTCGGACGCTCGCAGCGCGAGCGCACGCTGCGCCGCTACCTCGCGAGCTACGGCATCGAATCGCCCGCGCGGTCCGAGCTGGATCGACGCGATCCCACCGTGACTGTCGCGGAGTCGCTCACGCACATCGCGCGCACCAAGCCGCGCGCGAGCATGGTCTACGTCCTGGCGCCGCCGCCCGCCGACGCGCAGCTGAGCCGGCTCTCGGAGGCGGTGCGACGGCTCTCGCGGAAGGCGGTCCACGTGATGTGGACGCTCCCCGATCTCGAGCCGGGACTCGCTCCTCCCTGGGAGGCGCCGCGACCGCTGGAGAGCGACGGGGACGAGGAGCAGAGGAGCCCCACGCCGGCAGACAAGGCGTTCCAGGAGCTCGCGCCCATCGCGGCCGAGGCCGTGCTCATCCGCGCGCGGGTGGCGCAGACCCGCCGCGAGGCGGTGCTCCGCAAGGTCGGCGTGCGCGTCGCGCGGCTTCGCCCCATGACCGCGGCCGCGCCGAGCGCGACCGCGGTCGCGCCCCACGACGGGGCGCACCCACCGCAGACCTGAGGTCGAGGGATGTCCATCGCAGAGCTCTTGCGCACACGCGGCCTCTCCCCGAAGAAGGGGTTCGGACAGAATTTCCTCGTCGACGTCGAGGCGGCGCGCCGGATCGCCGAGGCAGCCACGACGCCGCCAGGTGGCGCGGTGCTCGAGATCGGGGCGGGGCTCGGCGCGCTCACGCGGCCGCTCCTCGCTCGCGCCGCGCACGTCGTCGCGATCGAGCGTGATCGTGACCTCGTCCCGATCCTCCGCGAGCAGCTCGCCGACCCGATCGAGGGCGGCCGGTTGACGTTGCTCGAGGCCGACGCCGCGCAGGTCGACTGGGTCGCCTCGCTCTCCGGCCACCCGCGCCCGCACGCGGTGGCCGGCAACCTCCCGTACCAGCTCACCGGCCGGCTCCTCGAGCAGGCCACCATCATCGCGGACCAGATCGATCGCGCGGTGTTCATGGTGCAGCTGGAGGTGGCGGAGCGCCTCATCGCCGCCCCGGGCAGCGGCGACTACGGCGCGCTCTCGGTCTTCGCGCAGGCCGCGTTCGACGTGCGCCGCCTCCTCATCGCGCGCGCCGGCGCGTTCTACCCGAGGCCGGAGGTGAACTCCGCCGTCGTCGTCCTGACGCCGAGGCGCCCGCGGCGCGCCGAGGAGACGGACGCCTTCCGCGCCGCCGTGCGCGCCGCCTTCTCGGCCCGCCGCAAGACGCTCCGGAACGCCTGGAAGAACCTCTACGGCTGGTCGTCCCAGGAGCTCGAGCGCCACGCGAAGGACGCCGGCATCTCGCTCGACGCGCGCGGCGAGACGCTCAGCGTCGAGGCGTTCGCGCGGATCGCCGCCCTCCGAGATCGCTGACCGCAGCCGCACGCGGGCGTTCCCTCCCCGAGGAGCGGGTCGCGAAGCACGGGACCCCGCTTGAGAACCCAAGGGCCTGGTGCCATGCACACCCGCCGCGAAGCGTCGGCACGAAGCGCGACAGGATTTCTGGCGCGCGGCCACTAGTCGGACGCGCAGGTCCATGCTAGTGGGCCGCGCGACTCGTCAAAGCTCGTACGAGGAGGACTCCCGCTCCATGGTTGTTGGAAAGATCACCCAGGTCATCGGACCGGTCGTCGACGTCGATTTTCCGTCCGGCCAGCTACCCAAGATTCTGAACGCGCTCAAGCTGAGCAACCCGAGCATCTCGGCCGAGCCCGACAACCTCGTGCTCGAGGTCGCCCAGCACCTCGGCGAGTCGACGGTGCGCACCATCGCGATGGACTCCACCGACGGCCTCGTGCGCGGGATGGAAGTCCGCGACACGGGCAAGCCCATCATGGTCCCGGTCGGCAACGAGTGCCTCGGCCGGATCCTGAACGTCGTCGGCGTACCGATCGATGACGCCGGCCCCGTGCATGCCAAGAAGCTGTCGCCGATCCACAGGGAGCCGCCCCCGTTCATCGAGCAGTCGACCAAGGTCGAGGTCTTCGAGACGGGCATCAAGGTCATCGACCTGATCGCCCCTTACCGCAAGGGCGGCAAGATTGGCCTCTTCGGCGGCGCCGGCGTCGGCAAGACGGTGCTCATCCTGGAGCTCATCAACAACGTCGCCAAGGCGCACGGCGGCGTGTCCGTCTTCGCCGGCGTCGGTGAGCGGACGCGCGAGGGCAACGACCTCTTCCTCGAGATGAGCGAGTCGAAGCTCGCGGACGGCAGCCCTGTCATCTCGAAGGCTGCGCTCATCTACGGCCAGATGAACGAGCCGCCGGGGGCTCGCGCCCGCGTCGCGCTCTCGGCGCTCGCCGTGGCCGAGCACTTCCGTGACGAGGAGGGCCAGGACGTGCTCCTGTTCGTCGACAACATCTTCCGGTTCACCCAGGCGGGCTCCGAGGTGAGCGCGCTCCTCGGACGTATTCCGAGCGCCGTCGGTTACCAGCCGACCCTCTCGACGGAGATGGGCGCCTTCCAGGAGCGCATCACCTCGACGACGAAGGGCTCCGTGACCAGCGTGCAGGCGATCTACGTCCCCGCCGACGACCTGACCGATCCCGCGCCGGCCACGGCCTTCGCCCACCTCGACGCGACCACCGTTCTCTCGCGCGCGATCTCGGAGCTCGGCATCTATCCGGCCGTCGATCCGCTCGACTCGAACTCGACGATGCTCGATCCCCAGATCGTCGGCGAGAAGCACTACTCCGTCGCGCGGCGCGTGCAGCAAACGCTCCAGCGCTACAAGGATCTCCAGGACATCATCGCCATCCTCGGGATGGACGAGCTCAGCGAGGACGACAAGCTCGTCGTGTCGCGCGCCCGCAAGATGCAGAAGTTCCTGTCGCAGCCGTTCTTCGTCGCGGCCCAGTTCACCGGGCTCGAGGGCAAGCTCGTCTCGCTCAAGGACACGATCTCGGGCTTCGAGGAGATCCTGGACGGAAAGCTCGACCACATCGCGGAGCAGGACTTCTACATGGTAGGCAGTATCGACGAGGTGAAGGCTCGAGCGTCGAGGAAGGCGGCCTGACGCGGCCATGGCCGACACAATCCTCCTCGAAATCGTGACGCCGACCGGCGTCGCGCTGCGCGAGCAGGTCACGGACGTGACCGCGCCGAGCGTCGCCGGCGAGTTTGGTGTGCTCCCGGGTCACCTGCCTCTGCTCGCCGCCCTCCGGACTGGCCTCGTGACGTACCACCAGAACGGCCAGGAGCACCGCCTGGCCGTTCACCACGGATTCGTCGAGGTCGCCAACGATACCGCGCTGCTGCTCACCGAGCGCTTCGCCAAGAAAGATGATGTCGACGTCGTCCGGGTGCGCCGCCGGCTCAAGGAGGTCGATGCAGAGCTCGACCACTGGCAAGGCGAACTGACTGATCCGCGCCGCCGCGAGCTCATCGAAGAGGAGCAGTGGCTCGCCACCGAGCTCGAGCTCATCGGCGATCCGCCTCCTCCGATGGTTCGCGAGGATACGCGGTTCCTCGCCGACCACGCCGAGGCGCCGTCGGTCGAGGAGATGGTCGAGGCCTCCCAGCCCGACGAGAGCCTCACGGACCACAAGAGACCCGGCTCTCCGTTCCCCGATCCGAAGTGACGGACCTGGCGGCTACCGCCTTGCGCGCGCGGCCGCCGCACAGGACACTGTTCTCCACACAGGCCGCGAGGAACTGGGGGATCTCCCGCCTCGCGAGCTACCCGCACCGCCAAGGCGCTGGCGCAAACGGCGCCACGCTGTCTGGGTCCACCCGTGATGTTCTGCGGGCCCCGCGCGCACGGGGCCATCAAGGCAGCCCATGATCACTCCGGAGACGATCGCGCTCGTGAAAGAGCGCACGGATCTCGTAGCGCTCATCGGCGAAAACGTGCGCCTCACGCGCCGCGGGCTCTCCTTCACCGGGCTCTGCCCCTTTCACAAGGAGAAGACGCCCAGCTTCCACGTGAACGCGAACCGCGGGTTTTATCACTGCTTCGGCTGCAAGGAGACCGGCAGCGCCATCGACTTCGTGATGAAGCTCGAGGGCCGGACGTTCGCCGAGGCGGTGCGCGCGCTCGCCGAGCGCGCCGGCATCGAGGTGGCGGAGTCGCTGACCGACGCCGAGCGGCGCGAGGCGCAGGCGGCGCGCAAGTCGAAGGACGACCTCTACGCCGTCAACCACCTCGCCGCGACGTTCTTCGAGCACAGCCTCCGCGGTGGCCCGGGCAGCGGCCCCCATCCGCTCGCGCGCTACGCCCACGAGGAGCTCCTGCGACGCGGTCTGCCCCTCCGCGACGGCGAGGACGGCGTCGACCCGATCTCCGATGCCCTCCAGGCGTTCCGGATCGGCTACGCCCCGTTCGGCTGGGACGCGCTCGCCACCTACCTGCGGCAGCAAGGCATCTCCCCGGTCCTCGCGGAGCGCGTCGGGCTCCTCGTGCCGCGCTCCTCGGGGAGCGGCCATTACGACCGCTTCCGCCACCGGCTCATGTTCGCCGTGACCGACGTGATGGGCCGGGTGATCGCGTTCAGCGGGCGCGCGTTGCCCGATCCGAGCCCCGCGGAGCTCTCGTCGCTCGGCCTCACCGGCCCTGCGCCGCAGACCGACGGCGCGCCGGCGAAGTACATCAACAGCCCCGAGTCGCCGATCTACACGAAGGGAGAGCACCTCTTCGGGCTCTACCAGGCGCGCCAGGCGATCCGGCAGCGCGGCGAGGGGGTCCTCGTGGAGGGGAACTTCGACGTCGTCGCGCTCCACGCGCGCGGCATCGGCCACGCGGTCGCTCCGCTCGGGACCGCGTTCACGCCCGCACAGGCGAAGCTCATCAAGCGCTTCGCTCCCGTGGTCATCCTGCTCTTCGACGGCGACGCGGCCGGCAAGAAGGCCACGCGCGCGGCGCGCGCCCCGTGCCGCGAGGCGGGGCTCAGCGCGCGCGTCGCCGTGCTGCCGGCCGGCGTCGATCCCGACGATCTCGCTCGCAAGCACGGCCCGGAGGCGGTCGCGCGCATCCTGAAGGGCGCGCGCGGCCTGCTCGAGCACGTCATCGACGAGGCGCTCGACGGCGACAGCTTCGGCGGCTCGTCGCTGCCCGAGCAGCTCGCGCGCGTACGCGCCGTGGCCGCGTTGCTCGCCGACGAGGACGATCCGAACCTCAGGATGATGGCGAAGCTCTACGCCGATCGTGTCTCCTCGAAGCTCGTCATCGGCGGTCGCTCACCCGACGACCTCCGGCAGCTCGAGCGCGTCGTCGAGGAGTCCCTTTCCCGGCCGCGGAACCAGCCCAGCCGCGAGGTGACCCCCTCCGGACAGACGACCGAGACGTGGGAGCACGCGCGCTCACGCGCGCAGATCCCGGAGGTCAGCCTCGAGATCCTGGGCGCGATCCTCGATTTTCCCGAGCTCATGGCCGACGACGAGGTGCAGACCGCGCTGGAATGCCTCGAAGGCGAGGTCGCCCTGGCGATTGTCACAGCGCGTCAAAATTTCACATTTGAAATGGGTCTTGCCGCCGGCGAATTTCTTGCGCAAGTCCCGGCTCCGATCCATTCATTCGCGGCTGGACGGCTGGTCTCGCCTGTCTTCGAAGCGGCCTCAACGGCCAAGGCGACGCTCTTGGAGAATTCACAAAAGTTGAGCAGGCAGGCCCTGGCGCGACAGAAGGCAGCCGTCATGAGCCAGCTCCAGAAGAGCGCGGTCGATGCCGATGCTGAAAACGCTTTGTTGCGTGAGCTATTCCAGCGGAGAGCGGGGGGGCTCGGTCTTCCTTGATGCGTTCCGTGTCGCCCCTACGTGGCGACCCGACGTGCGTGATCCCTAGAGTTTGTCGGAATCATTTGGTGTCTTGTCGGTCGCGGCGAGCTGGTCGCCGTAAGTGGAGCATGAGGTAATGGCGAGCAAGGCCAAGCAATCTTCCGGTCGGGCAGGCGGGGTCGCAAGGGCGGCGGGGGGCGGCGCGCTGAACGGCGCGCGGCACGCATCGACACGCGGGCACGCTGAGGCAGGGGCACGCCCAAGCAACAAAGGAGACGCGGGCAACCGAGCCGAGCGGTCCGAGAAGGACCGGAAGACCCTGGAAAAACTCGTCGAGACCGGCAAGAGCAAAGGCTTTCTCACCTACGACGAGGTGAACGACGCGCTCCCCGCGGACGTCGCGCCCGATCAGCTGGACGACGTGGTGGGCGCCCTCGGCGACGAGGACATCGAGATCGTCGACGGCGCGACCCAGGTGAAGATCGCGCCGAAGCGCATCGCGGACGAGGAGGCGGGCGAGAAGAAGCTCGTCGTCACGCCCGACCGCGAGGAAGAGGACGTCGACTACTACTCGAAGTCGAACGATCCCGTCCGGATGTACCTCCGCAAGATGGGCAGCGTCTCGCTGCTCACCCGCGAGGGCGAGGTCGAGATCGCGAAGCGGATCGAGATCGGCGAGCAGAAGGTCAACGCCGCGATCCTCGACTCCCCCATCGCCGTCCGCGAGATCATCGATCTCGGCGAGAAGCTCCGGAAGCACAAGATCCGGGTGAAGGAGCTCATCAAGGACGCCGAGAACGACGACCAGGAGTTCGACGAGGAAGAGGCCGACCGGCGCATCATCCGCCTCATCGACAAGGTGAAGCGCGTCGACAAGAAGAAGGCGGAGCTCGTCGAGGAGCGCAAAGAGGTAAAGACCGAGGTCCGCCGCAAGCAGATCGACGTCGAGGTCACGCAGGCGACAGCCGAGCTCGTGACGACGCTCGAGGAGATGCGCCTCAACAAGCGGACGATCGACAAGATCGTCCAGAAGCTGAAGAGCCTCATCTCGAAGGTCGAGAAGGCCGAGGCCGGCGCGACGGAGCTGGAGCGCCGCACGGGGCTCTCGAAGGGCGAGCTCAAGCGCGAGCTCATCAAGGTGAAGGGCAACCGCGCCCTCGAGGGTCGTCTCGCCAAGAAGCTCAACGTCAACCGCGAGGAGCTCAACGACTTCGAGTCGACCATCAAGAACGCCCAGAAGGGCCTGAAGAAGGTCGAGGAAGAGCTCAACATCGACGTCCTGGCGATCCGCGACACCTACGAGAACATCCGCGAAGGCGAGCGGATGGCGGAGCGCGCCAAGGCGGAGCTTGTCGAGGCGAACCTCCGCCTCGTGGTCTCGATCGCGAAGAAGTACACGAACCGCGGGCTCCAGTTCCTGGACCTCATCCAGGAAGGCAACATCGGCCTCATGAAGGCCGTCGACAAGTTCGAGTACAAGCGCGGCTACAAGTTCTCGACGTACGCGACGTGGTGGATCCGGCAGGCGATCACGCGCGCGATCGCCGATCAGGCGCGCACGATCCGCATCCCCGTGCACATGATCGAGACCATCAACAAGCTCATCCGCACCTCGCGCTACCTCGTGCAGGAGT
>JAICEP010000195.1 GCA_025924095.1 Sorangium sp. | reverse complement strand
GGCGCCGTACGACGGGGAGCACGAGGTCCCGCTCGCAAAGCTCTACCGCGTGAAGCTCGACGAGGCGCTCGCCCGCGCGGCGGCGCCCCGACCGGCGCCGCCCGCGTTCGCGCGGCTCTTCGACGCGCTCGCCGCGCTCGCGTCCGCGTCCGCGTCCGGGGAGAGCGCGGCGAGCCGCCTGCCGGCCGCGTGGCAGGCGCTCGCCGAGCACGCGCGGGCGCTCGCCGCCGAGGAGCGGAACGTCGAGCGGCTCTCGGCCGGAAGGCCCCTCGGCGCCCCCGACCCGCCCGAGATCGCCGCCGCGAAGGGGAGGGCCGCCGCGCGGCGGCGGGCGCTCGCCGGAGCGCAGCGGGACATCGCGGGCGCCGCCGCCACGCTCCGCGCGGCGAGCGCGGGGCAGGAGCCCGCCGCGACCCTCGCGCGCGACGCCCTCCGCGTCACCTCGTTCCTCCTGCGGATGCACACCGAGGCGCTCACCGTGGCGCCCTACGTCGTGAAGCAGGCCCGGCGCGTCGCGCGGGGCGAGCCCGGCTACGGGGCCACCGTGGCGCGCGCGGAGGCGCTCTCCAGGGTCCTCGAGGAGCAGCGCGAGGCGCTCTCCGCCTGCGCCGAGGCGCTCTCCGTGCCGGCGCGGACGCCGCTCGAGGACACGGCGGGCTTCGAGATGCAGGAGAGCCTGCTCGATCAGGGCAGGGCGATCAGCCTCGACGCCGTCCACCTGCAGCTGAAGAGCGACGTCGAGCTCCTCTTCTTCCACCAGCTCGCGAGCCCGAGCTCCTCCGGCGGCATCAACGATTACCGGGGCAGGACGCGGCGGCTCGCCTACGACGTCGATCCCGTGTTCATGATCGGCGGCCGGGCGCTGCTCACGTACGACTTCGAGCACGTGCGCAACGCCGCGCGCCTCAACGCCGGGTTCAAGACGGACCGGCTGTTCTCGTCGGGGGGCGACATCGCGTACGATAACTCGCTCGGGAGGCTGATCGGCCTGAACGGCTTCGCGAGCGACGTCTTCGACATCGGCGCCGACCTCGCCGGCATCAGCACGAGCCTCAAGATCGCGCGGTTCACGGCCGGGAACGTGACCGAGCTCGCCGTCGATCCGGTGACCGGGCGGGACGCCGGCGCCGTGGCGAGCGCGCCATTCCAGCTCCTGGTCCGCCAGGTGGACGTCGGCTTCGACGTGACGAAGCTCTTCCCGGAGGCCGCGGACGATCTCTATCTCGAGGAGCTGCTCGTCGGCTTCCGGTACATGGATTACAAGCTCCCGCGCATCTTCTATGCGCTCCGCGAGCGGGATCCGGGCACGGGCGACGTCTACGTCTTCGAGCGGCAGAGCCCTGCCCAGAGCGTGACGTCGCGCTTCTACCAGGGCGGCTTCAGCCTGCGGATGGGCAACGGCGAGTGGCCGCGGCTCGCGCCGTTCGGCGACCTCGGCCTCTACGGCGGCGCCGGACCGGTGCGCTACGCCTTCCCGGCGGATCCCGCGGTCCCGGGCGGCGCGCCCGAGGCCGACGAGGCGACGATGATCGCGCTCTCCGGCAACCTGTCCCTGGGGCTCCGGCTCCGGCTGACCTCGAACCTCAGCCGGCTCCGCCTGCTGACCGAGCTGTCCTACAACGTCGAGGCGATCGGCCAGGGCATCGTGTCCAGCATCCACGCGACGAGACGCGGAGACGAGACGACCTACACGGTCGGCCGCAAGCTCGATATCGGCGGCTTCGACCTGTTCCACGGGCCCCGGCTGCTCGCGGTGCTCGTGCTCTGAGCCGGATCTGCCGTCGCCCTGAGCCTGTCTATCGAGGAATGTCGCGCGGTCACGGCCGGCGCCGACAACGAGCCTCGACAACGCATCGCGAAAGGCGCAGATTGCGTAAATCACGCAGACAGCGCAGACAGCGCAGACAGCGCTGGTCGAACGCGCAGCCCCCACACCTGGCCGTCGCTGTAGGGAGGCCGACGACGTTCAGTTCCTGAGTGCAGCCGTCCGACCTCAGGTGTAAGCTCGTTCGACGCGGTGGACCCATGTCGCTGAACTTCAACGAGGGGAGGCTGTTCGCAGGCAGGTACCGCATCGTGCGCAGCATCGCGACCGGCGCGATGGGCGCGGTCTACGAGGTCGTGCACGTCGAGACGGAGCGGCGGCGGGCGCTCAAGGTGATGCACCCCCACCTCGCCGATAACCCCGAATTTCACGCCCGGTTCAAGCTCGAGGCGCGCATCGCCGCCCGCATCGCGACCGAGCACATCGTCGAGGTGTTCGACGCGGGGATCGACGAGGAGACCGGCATGCCGTTCCTCGTCATGGAGCTGCTCCGCGGCGAGGAGCTCAACAAGCGCCTCCGCCGCGCCGGGCGCCTGTCGCCGGCGGAGGTCATCGCCTACCTGCGCCAGACGGCGGTCGCCCTCGACAAGACGCACGCCGCCGGGGTCGTCCACCGCGATCTCAAGCCGGCGAACCTCTTCCTGGCGGCGAGCGACGACGACGACGAGCTCCGCATCAAGGTGCTCGACTTCGGCATTGCCAAGCTCGTCGCCGAGACGTCGCTCGACTCGGCGACGACCGCGGCCCTCGGGACGCCGCTCTACATGGCGCCCGAGCAGTTCAGCGGCGCGTCGATCTCGAAGGCCGCCGACCTCTTCGCCCTCGGCATGATCGCGTACACGCTCCTCGTCGGCAAGGCCTACTGGCTGAACGACATGCGGGAGTTCAGCAACACGCTCGCGTTCGCGGTGATCGCAATGTACGGCCCGCAGGAGCCCCCGTGTGCGCGCGCGGAGGCCGACGGGGTGACGCTGCCCCCGGCCTTCGACGCGTGGTTCACGAAGGCGACGGCGCGCGACCCGACGGCGCGCTTTTCGACCGCATCGGCCGCCGTGGCGGCGCTCGCCGAGATCTTCGACATCGTGCCCGTGTCGCTGAGGTCGTCGCCCGTGTCCAGGGTGGACACGCCGGACCCGCGTGGGGGCCAGGGGCCCGCGTCGTCGGTGCCTGCGGCCGCCCAGTCCTCCAGCACGGGCGTGGAGACCAGGATCGTCGTCGCCGCGAGGCCGCGGGGCCGGTCCGCGATCGCTGCCGCGGCCCTCGCCCTGGCCGGCGGAGGCGCCATCGCGCTGGCCTCGCTGCGCGGGGGTGTGCCCCCTGCTCCCGGTACTGCGGAGGACGTGCCGGCGGCCGTGGCTGCAGCCGCCTCGCCGACCCCCGCGCCGACCTGGGCCGGGCCGGCTCCCGCTCTCCCCGAGGCCTCCGGGACGCCTGGAGCGCCCGGCCTCGTGACGCCCGCGACGAAAGCCTCCGCGTCGCGCGAGGACGGCGACCGGACGCCCGCCCCCGCAGCGGCGTCCGCGAGCGCGAGGGCCTCGATGCCGCCGCCCGGCGCAGCGCCCTCGCCCGCCGCCGCGCATTCGCCGGGCGCGGCACCTTCGCCCGGCGCAGCGCCTTCGCCCGACGCGGGGCACGGCCCCACGCCGGCCGCGGAGCCATCCGCTTCCTCCTCGGCCAGGCCCCGGGAGTCGCTCTACTCGGCGGACTGACGTCGCGGCCTCTGCGGCGGCCGGATGCAGCGGCAGCAGAGCGGTGCTTTTCTTGCCTGGGGCGAACCCGGGGATGATATCTCCTGCTCCACCAATGCGATTCGTCTGGCCTGCGCCCGTGTTGAGCGGATTGCTGAGCATCGCCCTCATCGCTCCGGCCAGCGCGCAACCCGACGCCATCGCCGTGGCCGAGTCGCTCTTCAACCGCGGTCTCGCGGACATGCTGGCGGGCCGGTATCCGGCGGGCTGCCCCGCCCTCGCCGAGAGCTATCGGCTCGATCCTCGCGCAGGGCGGCTGTTCACGCTCGCCGAGTGCGAGGCCCGGTGGGGGCGCATCGCCACCGCCGTTGCGCGCTACAACGATTATCTGGCGCTGTATTCCCGCATGTCGGAAGCCGAGAAGCTCCAGCAGCACGAGCGCTACAAGGTCGCGCTCGAGCAGCGCAACGCGCTCGCGCCGCTCGTGCCGCAACTCACGCTGTCGCTGCCGAGCGGCGCGCCCGCGGGCACGGTCGTGCAGCGCGACGGCATCACCCTGGAGCGGCCTTCCCTCGGTATCGCGCTCCCCGTCAACCCGGGAGAGCACGTCGTGACGACGAGGGCGCCAGGGGGGCCCGTGCACGAGGCGCGTTTCACGATCGACAAGTCCGCGTCGAGGACGATCGAGCTCGAGGTGAAGCTCCCCGTCGAGGAGCCGCCGCGCGCGAGGCCGATGGATCGGCCGCCCAGCCAGGTCGTCGGGCCGCCCGTGAAGCCCATCAAGGGTCCCGCTCCGTCCACGGAGGCGTCCGGGCCCAGCGGCCGCCGTGTCGTGACCTACGTGGCGGGCGGGCTCGCCGTGAGCGGGCTGGTCCTCGGGTCGGTGACCGGATGGATGGCGCTCAACGAGAGCAGCCGCGCGGCCGAGGCGTGCAAGAACGACCGCAACCGCCCCGGCGCGGCGATATGCAGCCCCGAAGGGAAGGCCGCCGGCGACCGCGCGAAGGCCCTCGGGAAGGTGAGCACGATCGGCTTCAGCGCCGGGGCGGTGCTGGCGGGCGCGGCGGTGCTGCTCTTCCTGACGGAGCCGTCCCGGCCCGGCCCGCGGGCGGCCGCGGCGGCCCGCTCGCTGGCCAGCGCCGCACCCCGCCCGAGGGCCGGCGCGGTGAGCTGGTCGCTGCTCGCCGGACCGAACGGCGGCGGCGTCGCGGTCCACGGCCGGTGGTGAGCCAGCCCGCGCCCGTCGCCGCCGGCGCGTACGCCCGGTAGCGCTGCGCGCCACGGCGCCGCTCGCGCTGCGCGCGCTCACGTGTCCTCGCGCTCACGTTGCCAGAGGCGGTGCACGGCGAATCCATGACGGGATCTCCCCGACTCGTCGAAATTGTGCGCCTCGTCGTGGGACGCGATCGGACATAGTATCAATAAAAAACTACAGGCCCGCGCGCCCGGGTGGTAGTTGGCGATGAGGAAAGGACAACTCATGATCACGAAGACCACGATGGCCATGTTCGGGCTCGCCGCCTCCGGGTTGCTCGCGGGCTGCACGGAGACGGTCGACTCGACGCAGATCCGCACCGGGGGGATCTCGGCGACCCTGGAGGCGACCGCCGAGAGCGCGTCGTCGACGAGCCTGAAGGCCACCCTCAAGGCAGGCGGCGACGAGAGCAACACCTACGTCATCCTGAGCGCGGGAGACCGGATCTCGGCGACGGCAGACGGCGAGGAGGTCGAGATGCGCTCCGAGAGCGTCGGAGTCTATGTGGCCGACTTCGACGTCGGGGAGGGAGGCACCGAGTTCACGGTGCGGCTCGACCGCGAGGACGACGACGACGCGCCGGACAACGCCGGGACGCTCCCCGACCCGTTCGAGCTCGAGGCGCTGCCCAGGGAGCCCGTCTCGCGCGCCGAGGACCTCACGATCGCGTGGTCGCCGAGCGCCTCGGGGGACGACATGGTGATCCGCGTGGACGGCAACTGCATCTTCTCCAAGACGTTCGATGTGGGGGGCGACACGGGGACGTACACCATCAAGGCGGGCGAGCTGGACCCGACGAGCTCGCAGGAGCCCGAGAGCTGCGATGTGGACGTCGTGATCAGCCGCACGCGCGGCGGCACGACGGACAAGACCCTGGACCCGGAGAGCTCGTTCGAGCTGGCCCAGGTCCGGGAAGGCCGCTTCACCTCGGCGCCCTGAGGCACGCCCGGCCCTCTTCCCCCCTCGCGCGGCGCCTCCCCGGCGTCAGCGCGGGGCGGCGAGCTCGGCCGGACAGCGCGGCGCGGTCGTCCTCGCGAGGGCCCACCAGCCACCGGTCCCCTTCACCAGCACGGGTCAGCCCGTCGAGATCTGCGCCTACCGGTAGAAGGCGACGTCGTCGACCCAGAGTTCGAACGCCTGCCTCGGATCGAAGCTGAAATAGAAACCCCAGAGCTGATCCATGGCGGGCGCGTCGAACTGCTGACCGAACCCTTCCTGTTCGAGGCACTTCGCTGGAATCTTGAAACGCTTCCAGTCGTCCGCCAGCACGACGCGCTTGTGGAAATGGTCGTTGCATCTGTCGTTCGCGTTGTCGCAGATGCCCCCTGTATGACGGGTCTGCCGCTCGACGAACATCACCTTCAGCCTCCTGGAGGAGCCCTCCGCGGCGCGGGCCCAGAAGGTGATGCCACGGTACTCGGAGGCATCGCCGTAGTCATCGTGGTACAAATAGACGGCGACACCGGCTCCCCAGACACGGAAGCCGTTATTGGCGCTCGTGTGCAGGGCCACGAGGCTATCGCCGCGTGGAGGGTCGAGGGGGGTCATCAGGTCAGGCTCGTTGACAGGCTCGTGGATCCCGTCCACGGACTCGTCGTGGTCCATGAACCAGGTCCCTTCCCGAGGGGCTGGGCCGTCCCCGTCGAGGATCCAGAGGTCCTCGTCTTCCATATCGTCGATGATCGACAGGTCCAGGCTCTCCCCCGGCATCACCTCGAGGACCTCACACTCCGGATCCGCACCGCCGCCCCCAGCGCCCCCTCCCCCGGCGCCGCTGCTGGCGGTCGCGCCCCCGGCGCCGCTGCTGGCGGTCGCGCCCCCGGCGCCGCTGCTTGCGGTCGCGCCCCCGCCGTCACCGCCTCCTGCGCCGCCGCCCCCGGCGGCCCCGCCCATGGTGTCGTAGCTCTTGTCGAAGCCGAAGATCTGCGCGCATCCGAGCCCGAGCATCGCGATGGCACATGCACCGGCGCACCCAACGAAAAACAGCCCTGTCTTCCTTCTCATGGCAGTCTTCCCGACATCTTTTATGGACGAGGGTAGGACGGTGACCGCCCAAATGAAATGGGAGACATGGCCGAGGCGCCTCGCTGCCGCCTGCCGCCGCCCTGCCCCCGAGGAGCCGGTCGCCGCAGATCCCCCGGCGTCGCGCTGCCGCGCATCCGGGGCCCGCAGGGGAGCGGCGCCGGCTCAACCGAACAGCGCGGCGTAGTCGTCCTCGCGAAAGCCCACCAGCACCCGGTTGCCCTTCACCAGCACGGGCCGCTTGACGAGCTTCCCATCCTCGGTGAGCCACCGCGCGACCTCCGCGTCGCTCGCGGCGTCCACCCGCGCCTTGCCAAGGGCGCGGTAGCTCTGCCCGCTCGTGTTGAGCCACCGGCGCACCGGGAGCCCGCTGGCCGGGACCCACCGGGCGAGCTCCTCGGCCGTCGGCGGCTCGTCGACGATGGGCCGGACGGCGACGTCCACGCCGCGCTCGCCGAGCCACTTCAGCGCCTTCTTGCAGGTGCTGCAGCCGGCATAGGAGAGGATCTGAACCTTGCTCATGCCGGCCTTCTGCCCTCGCCCCCGGGAGAGAGCAAGCCCGATGGAAATGCAGGAGAAACGCAGCCGTCGCCACAGCCGAGGGCGGTCACTGGAAAGATTCCCCATGGCAAGAGAGAAACCCGAGCTCGCATAAGCGAAGATCTCGGTCCGGAAGCGAGCAAAGCGCAGAGTCACAACGGCTCGGCGGCGCGCCCAGGCCCCCGCGCAGGGCGCAAGAATTGCCACATCGCGCGACGGGCCGTCTGGTATACGTGCGCGGAAAGGAGCCGCCCCCCCGCGGCAGCGACCCTCGTGATCCGCCTCGATTCTATCAGCAAGCAGCACGGTAAGCAGATCCTCTTCCTCGAGGCCTCCGCGGCGGTGAACCGCGGCGAGAAGATCGGCCTGGTCGGGCCGAACGGCTCCGGCAAGACGACGATCTTCCGGATGATCACCAAGGAAGAGGCGCCCGACGGCGGCCAGGTCGCGATCGACCGCGGCGTCACCATCGGCTACTTCAGCCAGGATGTCGGCGAGATGAAGGGCAGGAGCGCCGTCGCCGAGACCATGGACGGCGCCGGCCCGGTCTCCACCGTCGCCGCGGAGCTCCGCGACCTCGAGGCCGCGCTCGCCGACCCCGAGCGCATGGACGAGATGGAAAGCCTGATCGAGCGCTTCGGGCAGGCGCAGGCCCGCTACGAGGAGCTCGGCGGCTACGCGCTCGACGCCAGGGCGCGCGAGATCCTCGCCGGCCTCGGCTTCTCCCAGGAGATGATGGACGGCGACGTCGGCAAGCTGTCCGGCGGCTGGAAGATGCGCGTGGCCCTGGCCCGCATCCTCCTCATGCGGCCTGACGCGCTCCTGCTCGACGAGCCGACAAACCACCTCGACATCGAGTCGATCATCTGGCTCGAAGGGTACCTGAAGCAGTATCCAGGCGCGCTCGTCATGACCTCGCACGATCGCGAGTTCATGAACCGCATCGTCACCAAGATCATCGAGATCGACGGCGGCGAGCTCACCAGCTACTCGGGCAATTACGAGTTCTACGAGCAGCAGCGCGCCATCAACGAGCAACAGGCCGAGGCCCAGTACGAGCGCCAGCAGGCGATGCTCGCGAAGGAGATGCGCTTCATCGAGCGCTTCAAGGCGCAGGCCGCCAAGGCGGCGCAGGTCCAGTCGCGCGTGAAGAAGCTCGAGAAGATCGACAAGGTCGAGCCGCCGAAGCGCCGGAAGACCATCCGCTTCGAGTTCAAGCCCGCGCCGCGCTCGGGCGACGACGTGGCGCGCCTCGACGGGGTCAGGAAATCGTTCGGAGGCCGCCCCATCTACGACGGGCTCGATCTCCTGATCCGCCGCCGCGAGCGCTGGTGCGTCATGGGCGTGAACGGCGCCGGCAAGTCCACCCTCCTCAAGCTCGTCGCGGGGACCTCCGCGCCGGACGCCGGCGAGGTGAGCGTCGGCGCGAGCGTCAAGATGGGGTACTTCGCGCAGCACGCGATGGAGCTCCTCGACCCGACCCGCTCCGTCTGGGAGTCCATCGTCGCGAGCTTCCCCCAGGCCTCCATCGGCTCGCTCCGCACGCTCGCCGGCGCATTCGGCTTCTCCGGCGACGACATCGAAAAGCCCTGTCGCATCCTGTCCGGCGGCGAGAAGGCCCGCCTCGTGCTCGCGATCATGCTCTACGATCCGCCGAATTTCCTCGTCCTCGACGAGCCGACAAACCACCTCGATATGGCGACCAAGGAGATGCTCGTCGGGGCGCTCGCCTCGTTCGAGGGCACCATGCTGTTCGTCTCGCACGATCGCCGCTTCCTCGCCTCGCTGTCGAACCGCGTCCTCGAGCTCGTGCCCGAGGGACCGCGCGTCTACGGCGGCGGATACCTGGAGTATGTCGCCCAGAGCGGACACGAGGCGCCAGGCATCCGGAGCTGACAGGGCCCTCCCGCATGGCCGCGCAGGGCGCGCCCGGCCATGCGGGGCTGCACCTGGGCTAGACTCCCGCTCGTCGGCTCCATTCACCGCGCGGCGCGAGGTGAACACACGCTCAAGGTTTCGCGCTATCGTAAGGGCCCAGATGGATCAGCTCGGTAGACCGAGCCCAAAGCGGCTCTCCGGCTTCATCCAGCGCCACCGCGACGCGGTCCTGGAGGCATGGAAACAGCGAGTCCGCGCGACGAGCCCGGCGCGGCGGCTGTCGGATCCGATGTTGATCGACCATGTCCCGAACGTCCTCGACTACATCGCCGAGGTCACGGGCAGCGCGAGCACGGGGGCCGCGGTCGACCGGAAGCTCCAGGACATGCCCGGGTATCACGCGCTGAGCCGGCTGGCCCACGGGTACGACCTCGCCGACGTGGTGATGGAATACGCGGCGCTCCGCGCCGTGATCCTGGAGATGTGGGAGCGGGACGGCGGCGGGGACGGTGGGCGCGAGCTGATCCAGCTGAACGCGGCGATCGACGAGGCGATCGCGGACGCCGTGTCGCGCTACCAGGAGGCGCGCGTGCGCCTGCTCCAGGCGCTCGACGTGATCTCGGCGGCCGCCCTCGGCAGCAGCGACCTGGACACCTTCCTGAACGCGCTCATCCGGGCCACGCGGGAGGCGGCGGCCGCCGTGGACGTGGCGATCATACTGCTCGGGGACGGGGACAGCCTCGAGGTGCACGCGACCGCCGGCCTCGACGACGGGCCGCTGCTCGGCCCGCCGCTCGAGGCGACGCGGGAGCTCGCCCGGGCGGTCCTCGCGCTGCGCGGGCCCACCTCGCTCGACGCCGCGCTCCCGACCTTGCCCGTGACGGCGCGGGAGATCCGGTCGAGGGGGCTGCGCGCCGTCTACGGGGTGCCGCTGCTCCACCAGGGGCATCCGATCGGCGTCGCGATCCTCGGCTCCCGCAGCGCCGAGGAGTTCTCGGACGAGGACCTGCTGATGCTCCGCACGATGACCAGCCGGGCGACCGGGATCATCGTGCAGGCGCAGCTCGTCGCGAAGGAGCGCGCGTCGCGGCACCAGGCGGACGACGCCCGCGCGCTGCTCGCGACCGTGGTCGAGCAGATGCCGGCGGGGCTCATCATCGGCGAGCGGGAGACGGGGCGCGTCCTGCTCACGAACCAGCAGGCCACGGCGATCTTCCGGGGGTCGCTCGCCGGCATCCAGAGCATCGAGGGCTACAACCTCTACCGGGGGTTCCATCCGCGGTCGGGCAAGCCGTACGAGACGTGGGAGTGGCCGCTCGCGCGCACCGTCACGACGGGCGAGGTCGTGAACGACGAGGAGATCGACCTGCTCCGCGGCGACGGCACCTGGGGCCGGATCCTCGTGCGCTCGTCGCCGGTCCGGGATCCGGGCGGGCGCGTCTCGGCGGGGGTCGTGACCTTCTTCGACATCACCGAGCGCACGCGCGCCGAGCAGGGGCAACGCTTCCTCGCCGCCGCGAGCGCCGCCCTGAGCGACAGCCTCGATCTCCAGGGCACGCTCGACCGGCTCGGCCGCCTCACGGTCCCCGAGCTCGCGGACTGGTGCGTCATCCAGACGCTCC
>JAICEP010000194.1 GCA_025924095.1 Sorangium sp. | reverse complement strand
TCGAGCAACCCGCGGATCGCCGCCGCGCAGGGGGCGCCGGGGAAGAGGCGATGGACCCGCGCGAGGAGCCAGTGGCCGTGCACGCACGAGTGCCAGTCGAAGCTGCCGTAGAAGATGGGGTGCAGGTCGCGCGGGCCCTTCACGTCCTCGGGACCGGCCATGACGTGATCGAGCTTGTTCGGATACTCCCGCGTCACGTGCCCGAGCGCGATGGAGGCGAAATGCGAGGCGATGTCCGGTGTCAGGACGTGCGTCATGGGTGGAGACCTCGGCGCCCGAAGACGAGCACGTTCACGAGCCGATGGCCACCCGGACGCGGTGAACGGGCCCGGCCTCAGCGCCGGAAGACGAGCAGGTACATGAGGAGCGTGTTCCCGATCAGCAGGAGCAGCGCGGTGGGGAGCTGGGCCTTGATCACGCCGTCGCGATCGGGCAGCCCGAGCAGCGCCGCGGGCACGATGTTGAAGTTGGCGGCCATGGGCGTCATCAGCGTCCCGCAGAAGCCGGACAGCATGCCGATGGCGCTCATGACCGCCGGGTCGCCGCCGAGCCGGCGCACGATCAGCGGCAGCCCCACGGCCGCGGTCATGACCGGAAACGCCGCGAACGCGTTCCCCATGATCACCGTGAACACCGCCATACCGACGGTGTAGGCCGCCACCGCGGCGAGGCGGCCGCCGAGCGGGAGCACGCTCCCGGCCAGCCCGCCGACCACGTCGCCGACGCCCGCGGCCGCGAACACGACCCCGAGCGCGGCCAGCATCTGGGGCAAGATCGCCGCCCAGCCCACCGTGTCGAGCAGGCGCCGGCCTTCCTGCAGCGGGGCGAGCAGCGGCGGGCGCAGCCACGCCACCGAGACCACGAGCGCGAGCACCACGCCGAGGGCGAGCGAGATCAGCGTGGCCTGCCCGGGCTCGAGCGCGAGCCGAAGAGGAAGCTCGCCGCCAGGAGAGCCCAGAAGAGGGTGTTCTTCCAGCGCTTCTGGTTCTCGCGGTCGACCGCGCTCAGGGCGGCCGCCGCCACGAAGAACAGGCCCGCCGCGATGTAGCCGACATCGAGCGTGATCATTCGCGCGCCACCCCGGCGTCCGCGCCGGCGAGCTCGCGCTGGAGCCGCCGGTCGAGCAGGAGGAGCCGTGTCCCGTGGATCAGGAGCGCCAGCACCGCCGTGGGGATGGCCCAGACCGACAGCTGGAGCGGCTCGACGAAGATCCCGTTCTGCTCGAGGAAGCCCTTGATGAGCAGGATCGACGCGATGGCGAGGAAGATGTCCTCTCCGAAGAACAGCGCCACGTTGTCGGCCGCCGCCGCCGAGGCGCGGATCAGCCAGCGTGTCCTGTCCGGCAGCGGCCCGTACCGGTTCTCCGCGGCGGCCTCGGCCATGGGCGCGATCAGCGGCCGGACCATCTGCGCGTGGCCGCCCAGCGAGGTCATGCCGAGGGCCGCGCTGAGCTGCCGTATCACGAAATACACGAGCAGGAGGCGCCCGGTCGTGGCGGTCTTCACCCGCGAGACAAGCGCGCGCGCCCGCTCCTGGAGGCCGGAGCGCTCCAGGAGACCGATGACCGGCAGGACCAGCCAGACGAGGCTGACATAGCGGTTGTCGTTGAAGGCCTTGCCCAGGGCGGAGATCCCCTGGACGAGGCTCATCCCCGCCGCGAGGCTTGTCACGACGGCGGCCGCGGCGACGACAAGGAGCGGATGGATCCGGACGACAAAGCCGACGACAACGACCGCGACCCCGAGGAGCGTGAGCATGCTTCTTCCCCCGTGTTCGCGCGCAACGTCGCACGCCGGCGGCGGCAGCGTCCATGAGCGCGTACAGCACAGCGCGCTCGGCCGCCTCTCCCTATCGGCAGCAGTTCGGCTTCACGCCGCTCCAGAACCCGGACAGGTTCATGGAGATCGACATCAAGGACATCTATCAACAGGGCAACGCGGAGACGCCGTAGCCGCGCCGCGCTGCCCTGCCAGCGCCCCCGTCACAGACCCAGGCGCCGCAGCGGGAGCTCCCGCGCGCGCGTCTTCGTCAGGGCGAACACAGCGTTCGCGATCGCCGGCGCCACAGGCGGCACCCCGGGCTCCCCGACGCCCCCGGGCGGCGCGTCGCTCTTCACGATCTCCACGTGGATGCGCTGCGGCACCTCCGTGGTCCGCACCACCGGGTAGTCGCGGAAGTTCGTCTGCTCGACCGCGCCGCCCTTCATCGTGATGGCGCCGTGGAGCGCGATGCTCATCCCGAAGACCACCGCGCCTTCCATCTGCGAGCGCGCGCGGTCCAGGTTGATGACCGTGCCGGCGTCGGCGACGAGCCACACCTCGTCGACCTGCACCTTGCCGAGCGCGTCCTTCGACACCGCGGCGACGACCGCCACGTACGTGAGGAAGCTCCGGTGCGCGGCGAGGCCCACCGCGCGGCCCGCCTTGCGCGCGGCGCTCCACCCCGAGATCTCCGTCACCCGCTCGATCACGTGCCGCAGGCGGCCCACGTCGACCGGGTGCTGCTCGATCGGCGCCCCGTAGTTCGGGACCTTCTGGACACCCAGCTCGGCCGGCGTCGCGTGGCGCGCAGGGCCGAGCACCTCGAGCAGCACCTCGCGCGGATCCGCCTGCCGCGCGTGCGCGATCTCGTCGATGAAGCTCTGCACCGCGAAGGCGTGGAAGATGTTGCACACCGACCGGAGCCACCCGATCCGGATGTGCGCCGGCGCGTCGCAGGCCTCGGCGCGGACGTTCGGGGCCGCGAGCGCGAGGTCGAGCACGCCGAGGCCGAGCTCGTTGTCGCTCGGGGTCTTCACCCTCCCGTCGAACGTCGACGGGATCGGCGGAAACGCCGTCCGGTGCAGCCAGGCGCTCACCTTGCCGTCCGCGTCGAGCCCCGCCTTGAGGTACTGCGCGCTCACGCTGTGGAAATAGCCGCTCTGCACGTCGTCCTCGCGGGTCCACTGCACCCGCACCGGCGTCCCCATGGCGCGCGCGAGCAGCGCCGCCTCGGCCACATAGTCCGGCTTGGACTTCCGCCCGAACCCGCCGCCGAGGAACGTCACGTGCACGGTGACCTTGGCCTCGTCGACCCCGAGCGCCCGCGCCACCTCGGTGCGCGCCGCCTGGGGGTTCTGCGTCGGCGCCCACACCTCGCAGCCGTTCGCGTCGACCCGCGCCACCGCCGAGGGCGGCTCCATGGCCGCGTGCGCCAGGTGCGGCACGTAGTACTCGGCCTCGAGCGTGCGCGCCGCCTTCGCGAGCGCCCCGTCCACGTCGCCGACCTTCCGCACGACCTTGCCCGGCGCGCGCGCCGCGCCCGAGAGCGCCTCGCGGTAGGTCGCCGAGTCGTACGCCGCGTTCGCGCCGTGATCCCACTCGATCTGCAGCGCCGCCCGGCCGCGCATCGCAGCCCACGTCGTGTCCGCCACGACCGCGACGCCGCCGAGCGGCTGAAACCCGACCGCGCCGCCCTGCGGACCCGGCAGCTCCACGAGCTTCTTCACGCCCGCGACGGCCAGCGCGCGCGCCCCGTCGTACCGCACGACCTTGCCCCCCACGACCGGCGGGCGCGCGATCACCGCCGTGAGCATGCCCGGCAGGCGCACGTCCGCGCCGAACTGCGCCGCACCCGTCACGATGGCCGGACCGTCGAGCAGCGGGAGCAGGCCGCCGACGCGCTTCAGCTCCGAGACGGGGCGGAGCGCGACCGTCTTCGCGTCGGGCACCGGGAGCTTCGCCGCGTCGGCCACGAGCTCGCGGAAGTCGAGCGAGCGCTTCGACTTCGCGTGGTGGACCGCGTGCTGCTCGGCCACGCACTCCGCGGCGGGCACGCGCCACTTCTTCGCCGCGACAGCGACGAGCATCGCGCGCGCCGTCGCGCCCACGCGGCGCATCGGCTCGTAGCCGTCGCGCACGCTGCGCGAGCCGTCGGTGTTCTGATCGCCGTAGGCCTTGTCGCCGTCGCCCTGCACGATCTTCACCCGCGCCATGTCGGCGCCGAGCTCGTCGGCGACGAGGACCGGCAACGAGCTGCGGATCCCCTGCCCCATCTCCGACCGGTGGCAGACGACCGACACCGTGCCGTCGGTCGCGATGTGGAGGAACACCCCGGTCCGGAGCCCCGGCTGCGACGGCAGCGCGGTGGGCCCGAGCGGCGCGGGCGGCGCGGCCTCGGCGTCGCCCGCGGCGAGCCCGAGCGCGAGCCCGCCCGCCGCGAGCCCGAGCCCCGCGAGGAAGGAGCGGCGGAGGAGGACGACGCGTTGCTGTTCCATCTTCACTCCGTGGGGAGGCCGGCGGCCTTGCGGACCGCGGCGCGGATGCGCGTGTACGTGCCGCACCGGCAGATGTTGCCGGCGAGCGACTTGTCGATATCGTCGTTCGACGGCCGCGGGTTCTTCCGCAGGAGCGCGGCCGCGCTCATGATCTGCCCCGCCTGGCAGAAGCCGCACTGCGGGACGCCGAGCTCCACCCACGCGCGCTGCAGCGGGTGATCGCCGGCCGGGCTGAGCCCCTCGATGGTCGTCACCGAGCCGCCCGCCGCGCGCTTCACCGGCGTCACGCAGGCGCGCACGGTCTCGCCGTCGAGGTGCACGACGCACGCCCCGCAGAGCGCCTGGCCGCAGCCGTACTTGGTCCCCGTGAGGCCGAGCACGTCGCGCAGCACCCAGAGCAGCGGCGTCTCCGGATCCACGTCGAGCTTCTGCTCGGCGCCGTTCACCTTCAGGATGATCATGGTCGGGACTCCTCGGGCGGGCACGCGGCGCCCGCCTTCACCCACGCATCGATGAGCGCGCCGAAGGCCGCCTGCGAGCCGGGCGCCTTCGTGCGGCCATGCCCGGGCGCCCAGCCCCACGCGACGAGCTCGTCGTGCGCGGAGTGCTCGACGATCTGCGCGAGCGTCTTCTTGCCGTTGCGCGCCGGATCCTTGATCTGCGCGCAGATCGCCGCCGGCGAGCGGCCGAGCCACGCCATCTCCGCCGGCGCGAGGTGCCAGCCCGGCGCCCCGGGCACGCGGGCGAAATCGAGGTTCTGCGCCTGGTGGCACGACGTGCACTCCATCGCCGCGAACCCGCGATCGGTCGGACCGCGCTCGACCGGCGGGCTGTGGCGCTCGCCGACGTCGCCCTGGCGCGGGACGCCATCGTGCGGATGGCAGTTCACGCAGCGCGGATGGAGCAGCACCTTGCTCGCCTCGAGGAAGATCGTGGCCGCGCGCGCGCCGTCGTCCCGGATCGACGCGAACGCCTCCGGACTGCGGAGCTCGCCCGCGGGCACGGGCGGAAGTTGGACCGGCCTGGGCGCCTCCGCGGGAGGGGCATCGCACGCCGCGGCGAGGAGGCCGACGCCCGCCAGGAAGCAGAGAGAGAGAGGCTGCATCGCGGCGCCTAGACTGCTGGTTTCCGGCGCGCCGCACAAGCCCTTCCTCCGACCCCGGCGCTCCGCGGCGCTCGGATCCCTGGAGCGACGGGCCTCCGCATCGGGTACATGCCGCGCAGAGCGGTGGTCCCCCCCGAGGACCTGAAGCGGCCCGTCACGCCTTGATGGCGTCGAGCTCACCCGGGTTGCTGATACCTGGCCCGTCGGTGACGTTGCCTGCGCCATCCGTGGTGAACGACGGAGCGGTGCCACCGAAACCGACCGAGACCGCATCCGACACGCCGAAGCGATCGACCGGAATCCAGTCGGGCGTCCCGGCGCCGAGCGCGTTGATCAAGGTCGTATAGAGCTTGTTCAACGGGACGGTTCCGCCCGATGAGCCGGTGTTGCCGCTGTTGTTCTCGGCCTCCCCGCCGCCCGCGCAGCTGGCTTCGCTGTTGCCCACCGCGAGGTTCCCGCCCGCGAGGTTCACCGCGACGCCCTGCTTGAGGTAACCGCCGGCGCCGCCGGCGATCACGATGGGCAAGTTGTTTGTGTTGTGCGCGTTGCCATCGGCGAGCTCCGGCAACCACATGACCGCGGAGTTGTCGAGCATGGTGCCGCCCCCCTCCTCGATGCTGTCGATGGTCTTGACCAGCTTGGCGTAACGGCCTGCGTACCAGCGGTCGATCTCGTGGATCTGCTCGAGGACGCCGCTCACGCACTGGCCGCCGGTGGCGGCGCTCCCGTTCCGGTGCGAGAGCCCGTGATGATCGTGGGTGTGGCTGATACCGTCCCACTTGAACGTCACGAAGCCCGGCCACTGGAGCACGATGGATCGGTTGCTATCGCACATCATCGTGAGGGCGATGAGGCGGATCATCATCTCGCTGCCCAGCGTGTACACCGCCTCGCTGTTACCGAAGCCGCCGCCGCGGGCGGGGTAGCCCGCCTCCGTGAGGGCAGCGTCCGTGACGCCGAGCGCGGCTGCAGCCTCCGCGGTGCAAGCCGAGGGGAGGACCCGCTGCTCCGTCTCGCGGAGCAGGGCGAGCCAGTCATCGACCTTCCTCCGATCGGCGCCGCTCATTTTCCGGGCCTTGAGGGCGTCCAGATCATGGGTCACGAGATCGATGATGCTCTCGCCGCGAGCCACGCGATGATCCGCCTCGGTCTCGGAGCCGCTCGCGAAGAGCCCGGTCAGGCTGCTGTACACCGTGCGCGCGTTGGTCACGGGGGCGAACGGCGTATTCGACGCCGAGTACGACACGATGCCCTTGACGTTCGTGAAGGCATTGCCGACGGAGAGCACGAGCGGGATCTTGTTGGTGCCCTGGTTGAAGCGGCGCGCGATCTCGTGGTCGAGCGAGTGCGACAGCGCCCAGTGCTCCCCGGCAGGATCGAGGGGCGCGCAGGTCAGCTTGCTGCCCATGCCCTGATCGTGGGGATCGAAATGCACCGCGCCGTCCACCTTGTTGTTGAAGCCGCTCAGGGGCATCGCGAGCCCGCGCGGGAAGAGCAGCTTCGCCGCGTGGGGAGCGAGCGGGGCGAGGGTTCGAGGCTTCCCATCCGCCTGCACCGTCTCCAGGGACGCCGCGGTGACGCTTCCCGCCCCGTTCTCGATCGTCGGGAACCAACGGTTCGTCAGGCAACCGTTGTTTGTGTAGAAGATCACCAGGCGCCGCGGCGACGGGGCTTCCTGCGCTCGCGCGGAGCGGACGAGCGAATTCAAGAAGGGAACCGCGAGCGCTGCGCCACCAATTCCGCGCAGGAATAATCTTCGGTTCACGGCGCCACCTCCGTCTGTAGTGCACGATATCGGAACGACTGACTTTGCGTGAGGTCTGCGATCAGGTCGAGCACGGTGTAGCCGCCCTGGGTGAGCTTGGCGGTCAGCTCGTCCACGGTGCAGGAGTCTTCGTTGTTGAGCTCGCGCTGGTAGGCGAACGAGACCCACGTCCGCACGTAGCACCTGTGCGCCTCCGGGGAGCTCGCGATGGCCTCGGAGAGCGCCACGGGGCCGTCGAGCTCCACGATGTTCTCGCCCATGTCGACGCTCACCCGTGTGTCGATGGGCGCGCCGGAGAACGACTCCGTCTGCTGGTAGGCGCCCACGGCGTCGTACGCCTCGAGCGCGAAGCCCGTCGGGTTGATGTACGGGTGATGGCAGAACCTGCAGGTGTCTCCCGCCGTCTGTGCGTCGACGCGAGCGCGGTTTGTCGTGAGGTTGTCATCCGTGGGCAGCGGCGTGCCTTCCACCATCGGTGGTGGCGGTAGGATGTTCGCGCAGAGGATCTCTTTCTGCAAGAACGCGCCGCGCAAGATGGGCGACGTCCGGTCGTACCCCGAGTGCGACACAAGGAAGCCCAGGCGAGTGAAGAGGCCGGAACGCTGCGTCGGGTCGAGATCGACCGGGACGAGCTCCGCGCCGTTGAACTGCGCAGGATCCAGGTCATAGAGCGGCGCCAGGGAGGCGTTGACGAAGCCCACCGGCGTGGTGACGAGCTCCTGGAACGTGCCGGCCTGGTCGAAGACCACGTGCTCGACGAAGCGCTCGGTCTCCTCCGACAGAAGGGGGACCATCGAAGCATCGAAGTCCGGGAAGGCGGCCGGGTCACGCTGGATGTCCGACCAGCGCGTGCCGGGCCCCATGTGGAGGTAGTGCTCATGGAAGCCTTTGACCATCGCGCGGCTCCTGGGATCCGCCAGCATTCGCTGCGCCTGCGCGAGGATCTGCTCCGGCGTGAGCAGCGCGTCCTCGTCTGCTGCGGCGAACAGCGCGTCGTCCGGCATGCTCCCCCAGAGCAAGTACGAGAGGCGCGACGCCACCTCGTGGCTGTTCAGCGCGAAGTACTCGCCCTCGGCCTTCTCGCTGATCTCGGCTCGCGTCAGGAAGGACGGCGAGAGCAAGAACGCCTCGATGATCAGCTGGGCGCCGTCGGCGAACGAGCCGGTCGGCGTGAGCGCCTGGCGGCGGGCGTAGAGGGCCTGGAAGAGCCCTCTCTCCTCGTCGGTGAGCGGGCGCCGGAAGGCGCGCCGTCCCAGCGTATCGATGAGCTGGTGCGCGCACGCGGTGCCGTCGGCGTCCGGGGTGCAGGGGATGGTCTTGGCTCGCGCGCTGGGGTCTGCCATGACCGCCGCCGCCACCGTCGCTGCGGCGGTTTTGTACCCATCCCACGCGCGCTGATCGACGCTTCCGACGCCGTCCGGCGCGAGCATCGACGACGGCTGGCTGTCGATGCCGACCAGATCGCGAATCGTGTTGTCGTACTGCCCCCTCGTCAGACGCGGCAGCGCCGACGGTCGCGGGACCCCCGGCACGCACACCGTCGGCTCGACGTCGGGGTTGCCACCCGTCGAGCCGCTCCCGCCGGTGCCGGCTCCGCTGCCGGCTCCACTGCCGGGCCCGCTGCCAGGCCCGCTGCCGGGCCCGCTGCCGGGCCCGCTGCCGGGCCCGCTGCTCCCCTCTACGTCGTCTCCGCCGCCGATCATTGCGGTGCAACCGGACATGGCTGCACAACTCGTCGTGAGCAGCGCAGGAACGATGAACCGTCTCGCCCACGTGTTCATAGCACTCACCTCATCCGGGGGGCGCTTACATCGGCCATCGCCCAGACATAGAATGCCCTGCCATGGGCCGCAGATCACTATTTTTCTCGTATTTTCGTGGTGGCGCAAGTTTGCTTCTGCCACGAAATTCCCTCGGGCGAGACGTCTTGACGTCTTGGGGCCGGCCTTGTCGAACCGCGCGCCGTACTCCGCCTCCGTGCGCTCCGTGCGCTCCGTGCGCTCCGTGCGCTCCGTGCGCTCCGTGCGCTCCGTGCGCATTTTGCCCGGACGACACGCGCATCGTGCGGATATCGATCAGCTTCGAGAGGGTGAGTCGACGAGGGTGTGCGACCGCGAGATCGATTGATTTCATCAGGGTTTCAAGGACTCACGCGCGCTGTGGTGCGCCACCTTCGACGGGGCGTGGGGCCCTCCGCGGCACCCCTTGGTGTAGCGAACTGTCACGAGGGCTCTGCGCAGCGCGGCCCCACGCCACGATGCGCCACGCCGACGCCAGCTCATGCCCCCGTAACCCCTCAAGCGAGACGCTGGCTCGCCGCATGCAAGCCGGCTCCCGCATGAGCAACACGGTAGGAATGGGTGAGGCCACACAGCCATCGCCGTGCGTGATTGCCCCATCCGAGGCAATCCGCCACAGCGCGCCGTCGAGCTCGGAACGCGGGCCGCTGCCCGGGATGCAGGTGAGCTCGCAGCTCCGGCTCCTCCGCGCGCTCGGTCAAGGCGGCATGGGGAGCGTCTGGCTCGCCGAGCACGCCGCGCTCAGGACGCAGGTCGCCGTGAAGTTCCTCCGCGACATCTACGTCGATCACCCGCTCGCCGTCGTCCGCCTCCGGCGCGAGGCGGAGGCCGCCGCCCGGATCCAGAGCCCGCATGTGGTGCGGGTGTTCGACCTCGGGCTCACCGACCAGGGGGTCCCGTACATCTTGATGGAGCACCTCGAAGGCGAGACGCTCCAGGACCTCGTCGAGCGGCGCCAGCGGCTCTCGCTCGACGAGGCGGTCTCCATCCTGCGCCAGACCTGCGCTGCGCTGGCCAAGGCGCACGAGTCGGGCATCGTTCACCGCGACATCAAGCCCGAGAACATCTTCCTCGTCGAGGGCGAGCGCGAGCCGTTCGTGAAGGTGCTCGACTTCGGCATCGCCAAGAACACCGTCGAGGAGGCCGAGCGGCTCACGCTCACGGGCGCCATCCTGGGGACGCCGCACTTCATGTCGCCGGAGCAGATGGCGGGCGGAGCGCGGGTCGGGCCGCACAGCGATCTCTGGGCCCTCGGCGTCGTGGCCTACTTCTGCCTGACCGGGCAGATCCCCTTCGGCGGGGCCACCATCGCGGCGGTGGCGGTCGCGATCGACCGCGGGTCGCCCCCGCCGCCGTCCCGCTTCGCGCCGGGCCTGCCGCCCGCGATCGACGCCTGGGTCCTCTCGCTGCTCGAGCCGGACCCGGCGCGCCGCGCCCAGAGCGCCCGCGCCGTCCTCGATGCGCTGGACGCCGCCGTCGCCGCCCCGCGCGACGCGCGGCCCTCCCCCGGCCCGACCGAGCTCATGCCCCCGCGCGACAGCCTCACGTCGGGCGAAGGCTTCGCGTCCCTCGTCACCACGCTGATGCCCTTCGGCACCCTCGGCTCCACCTCGCCGCAGCAGCGGACGCGGGCGCGCACCTGGGCCGTGGCGGCGGCCGCCGTGATGGGGATCAGCACCCTCGCCTGGGCCGGCGTCACCCGGACGACGGCGCCGACGGCGCAGGCCGCGTCGCTCGCCATGATCGGGGCCGGGCCGTCGGCGCACCCCGCCCTCGCCGCCGAGCCCGCGGCCGAGTGCGCGACGAGCGCGCCGCAGGCCGCAGCCGGCGCGCCGCCCCCGGCGACGGCGCCGCAGGCCGCAGCCGGCGCGCCGCAGCCCGACGTGCAGCCTGCCGCCGTGGTGCAGGCCGCGGCGCCGGC
>JAICEP010000193.1 GCA_025924095.1 Sorangium sp. | reverse complement strand
GTCCTTGTCCTTCTCGTACGCGCGCACGACCTCGTCGAGCCCGATCCCCGCCGTCACCGCGAACGCGCCGACGTGATCGGCGAGCCCGCTCTCCCTCGGCGCCACGAAGTCGGCGAGCGACAGGTGCGGCTTCGCCCCGAAAGCGGCCTTCTCGCCGTCCTCCTCGGCGCCGCCCGCGGCCTTCACCTGCTGCTGCCTGAGCATGTTGAACCGGAGGAGCTCCCGCGAGCGCGCCGCGTCTCCGTAGAGAACGACGTCCCGCTGCTCGCCGCTCGCCGGCCAGAACCCGTAGACGCCCCGCGCCTCGAGCAGCGCGCCGTCGATGATCCGCTGCAGCACCTTCTGCGCGTGCTCGAACAGCTCGCGCGCAGCCTCGCCGTACTGCGGGTGCTCCAGGATCTGCGGATACGGCCCCCTGAGCTCCCACGCGGTGAAGAAGAACGTCCAGTCGATGTACCGCGCGATCTCGGAGAGCGAGAGGTCGTCCACCACGCGCCGCCCCGTGAACGACGGCGCCGCGACGTCCTCGGGCCGCCACGCGATCTTGAGCCGCCCCTCGTCCGCCGCGGCGAGCGTCACGAGCGGCTTCGCCCGCTTCCTCGCGAACAGCTCGCGCAGCCGGGCCTGCTCCTCCCGGTTCTGCGCGTCGAACGCCCGGTGTTTCGCCGCGTCGAGCAGGCTCGACACAACGCCCACGGCCCGCGACGCGTCGAGCACGTGCACCACGGTCCCGCCGAGCTCCGGCGCGATCTTCACCGCCGTGTGCTGCCGGCTCGTCGTCGCCCCGCCGATGAGCAGCGGCAGCCGGATGCCCCGCCGCTCCATCTCGCGCGCCACGCTGACCATCTCGTCGAGCGACGGCGTGATCAGCCCGCTCAGCCCGATCATGTCGGCCTTCTCGTTCAGCGCGGCCTCCAGGATCCTGTCCTGGTGCACCATCACGCCGAGGTCGACCACCTCGTAGTTGTTGCACCCGAGCACCACGCCCACGATGTTCTTGCCGATGTCGTGCACGTCGCCCTTCACGGTCGCCATCACGATCTTCCCCTGATACGACGACTCGCCCGCGGCCTTCTCGGCCTCCATGAACGGCATGAGGTACGCGACGGCCCGCTTCATCACCCGGGCGCTCTTCACCACCTGCGGGAGGAACATCTTCCCGGCGCCGAACAGCTCGCCGACGATCTTCATCCCGTCCATCAGCGGCCCCTCGATGATGGAGAGCGGCCTCTCGTACTTCTTGCGCGCCTCCTCCACGTCCGCCTCGATGAAGTCGACGAGCCCCTTCACGAGCGCGTGCGACAGCCGCTGCTCGACCGGCGCCTCGCGCCAGGCGAGGTCGAGCTCCTTCTTCTTCCCCTTGCCCTTCACCTGCTCGGCGAACTCGACGAGCCGCTCGGTCGCGTCCG
Organism: Sorangium sp.; assembly: GCA_025924095.1. Lineage (GTDB taxonomy): Bacteria > Myxococcota_A > Polyangia > Polyangiales > Polyangiaceae > Sorangium. Next base: position 9,443 of record JAICEP010000193.1, on the reverse strand, counting down.
GGCGCCGGTTGAAGAGGACGTCCTCCACCCGCTCGAGCAGGTCCTTCGGGATGTCCTCGTAGACCGCGAGCTGCCCCGCGTTCACGATGCCCATGTCCATGCCCGCGCGGATCGCGTGGTAGAGGAAGGCCGAGTGCATCGCCTCGCGGACGACGTTGTTCCCGCGGAACGAGAACGACAGGTTCGACACGCCGCCGCTCACGCGCGCCCCCGGGCAGGTCGCCTTGATGATCCGCGTCGCCTCGATGAAGTTCTTGGCGAACTCGTTGTGCTCCTCGATGCCTGTCGCGATCGCGAGGATGTTCGGGTCGAAGACGATGTCCTGCGAATCGAAGCCGGCCTCCTCGATGAGCAGCCTGTACGCGCGCTGGCAGATCGCGACCTTCCGCTCCACCGTCTCGGCCTGGCCGAGCTCGTCGAAGGCCATCACCACGACCCCGGTCCCGTAGCGCCGGACGACGCGCGCCTTCTTGAGGAAGTCCTCCGGCCCCTCCTTGAGGCTGATCGAGTTGACGATCCCCTTGCCCTGGATGCACTTGAGCCCCGCCTCGATGACCGACCACTTCGAGCTGTCGATCATGATCGGGATGCGGGCGATCTCGGGCTCGGTGGCGATGAGGTTCAGGAACGTCGTCATCGCCTGCTCGGAGTCGAGCATGCCCTCATCCATGTTCACGTCGAGGAGGTTCGCCCCGCCGCGCACCTGGTCGAGCGCCACCTCCAGCGCGGTCGTGAAGTCGCCCTTCTTGATGAGCTCCATGAACCGGGCCGAGCCCGTCACGTTGGTCCGCTCGCCGATCATCATGAAGTTCGTGTCGGGCCGGAGGACGAGCGTCTCCAGGCCGCTGAAGCGCCCGAAGCCGTCGCGCTCGGTGGGCAGGGGCCGCGGCCTGAGCTCGGCCGTCGCCCGGGCGATCGCGCGGATGTGGTCCGGCGTCGTCCCGCAGCAGCCGCCGACGATGTTCACGAGCCCGCTCTCCGCGAACTCCGCGAGCAGCCGCGACGTCGTCTCCGGCAGCTCGTCGTACTCGCCGAACGCGTTGGGGAGGCCGGCGTTCGGGTGGCAGCTCACCCGCGCCCGGGCGAGCTTCGCGAGATCCGCGAGGTACGGCCGCATGTCGCTCGCGCCGAGGGCGCAGTTGAGGCCGACGCTGAGCGGGCTCGCGTGCTCGACGCTCGTCCAGAACGCGTCGATCGTCTGGCCGGAGAGCGTCCTGCCGCTCCGGTCGGTGATCGTCACGCTGAGCATGATCGGCAGGCGCCGCCCCTTCTCGGCGAAGACCTCCTCCATCGCGACGATGCACGCCTTCAGGTTCAGCGTGTCGAGGAACGTCTCCGCGAGGAGCACGTCGGCCCCTCCGTCGACGAGCCCGCGCACCTGCTCGGCGAACGCCCGCCGCAGCTCGTCGAAGGTCACCGCGCGGAACGACGGGTCGCTCACGCTCGGCGAGATCGACAGCGTCTTCGGCGTCGGTCCCAGCGAGCCCGCGACGAAGCGCGGCTTGCCGGGCGTGCGCGCCGTCCACGCGTCGGCCGCCTTCCGGGCGATCTGGGCCGCGGTCACGTTGATCTCGTAGGCGAGCGCCTCGAGCCGGTAGTCGGCCTGGGCGATCGAGGTGCCCGTGAAGGTGTTCGTCTCGATGATGTCGGCGCCGGCCTCGAGGTACGCGCCGTGGATCTCGGCGATGACGTCCGGCCGCGTCAGCACGAGGAGATCGCTGTTGCCCTTGAGGTCGATCGCGTGGTCGCGGAAGCGCTCGCCTCGGTAGTCGGCCTCGCCCAGGCCGTAGCGCTGGATCATCGTGCCCATCGCGCCGTCGAGGCACAGGATCCGGGCGTCGAGGAGCTCTTCGATGCGCGCGGCGGGGTGGTCGCTTCCGTTCATGGTCCTGTTCTTTGTATCTACTAATCCGGATGAACGGATTGGAGACTGGCGGACCTGCGGGCACGCGTCAAGCGCCGCCTGCGGTCGGCGAGGGCAGCGGTCTTCCTCTGGATCCGAGGCCTCACCTGGTGCGGCCTCACCTGGGACGAGGGGGGCGGGCCCCGGGGCGAATGGCGGCTACACCTGGACGGGCGGCGTCGGGTCGATCGCGTACCCCGTTCCGGCTGAGGCACTGGCGGACATCGCTGGAGGTGCGTATCTTTGGCTAGCCCTGAGCACCCCACCCCAGGGCACGGCCGGCCGGGCTCACCGCGCGGTTCGCCTCCAGCGGGGCGAGCGCCCCCTCGGGCAGGGCAGCCGCCCCCGGCCGGACAAAGCACGCAGAGGAGATTTCAGGATGATCACGATCACGCAGAAGGCAGCCGAGAAGGTGATGGAGATCGCGACCGCGGAGGAGCTGATGGGGCAGGGGCTGCGCCTGCGCGTCGTGGGCGGCGGATGCGCAGGCTTCTCCTACGACCTGTACTTCGAGGACAAGCCGACCGAGTTCGACGAGGAGTTCGAGGACCGGGGCATCAAGCTCTACATCGACCCGCTGAGCTACCAGTACCTCGACGGAACCGAGATCGACTACGTCGAGGGCCTCCACGGCTCCGGCTTCAAGTTCAGCAACCCGACGGTGAAGAGCACCTGCGGTTGCGGCTCCTCGTTCTCCGTCTGATCGCGCGCTCGCACTCCGCCTGAACCTCGCGTCCGTCCTGGCTCGCTCCGTCCGTTGGCGGAGCGGCCGACGTGAGATGCACATGAGCCCCTGGGCGTGTCCGCCCGGAGCATCGAGACCTTCCCGGCTCTCTCGTACCTCCTTTTTGCCTCAGTGCTCGCGCGCGCGAGCCTGAGCGGCGTGCGCCATGGCTTCGCAGCCACGGTGTACAACCTGCCCGCCCGGGGCGGCATGCCAGCTGCATCGCAGCCTGGGTGGGCTGCTCTCTTCGGTATCTCGAACCAACCACTTCGGCGGCAAGTGCCGGCGAAGCGATCAACGCGATCGAGGCCCGGCGTCGGCCGGCCTCGACAGCAGGAGCCGAGGCCCGGCGTCGGCCGGCCTCATCAACCGAACCGGGGTCTTCGGACCTCGAAGGAAACCCTGTGCAAACGTCCCGAGATCAGGCCAGCGCGGTTTCGCGCTACATCACGCATGTTCGGCAGATCCCGGAGCTGTCGCGCGAGGACGAGGTCGAGCTCGCTCGACGGTGGCGGGACCACGGCGACGAGCGGGCCGCGGCCGCTCTCGCGCTCGCGAACCTGAGGCATGTTGTCTCGATCGCGATCAGCTACCGGCGTTACGGGATCCCGCTCGCCGATCTCATCGCCGAGGGGAACTTCGGGATCGTCCACGCGATCCGCAAGTACGACCCGGACCGTGGAAATCGCTTCGTGACCTACGCGGCCTACTGGATCCGGGCGTACATTCTGAACCACGTCATTCACTCCTGGAGCCTGGTCGGCGTGGGCTCGGGCCCGCTCCGCTCGAAGATGTTCTTTCGCCTGCGGCGGGAGCGGGCGCGCATCGCGGGCCTCGTGGGCGAGGGGGAGGAGGGCGATCGGCTGCTGGCCGAGAAATTCGGCGCGCCCGCGGAGAAGGTGCTGGAGATGGCCCACCGGCTCGAGGCCCGGGACGTCTCGCTCGACACGAAGGTGTTCGAGGACGGCGCCCGGTCGCTGGTCGATACGCTGCCGGCGGACGACCAGGACCAGGAGGAGCGCTTCTCCCGCGCGGAGGAGGGGGCGCTGCTCCGCGAGCGGCTGACGCAGGCCGTGGAGAACCTCGACCCGCGCGAGCGGTACATCGTCGAGACCCGGATGATGGCGGATCCGGAGGAGGAGCTGTCGCTCGCCGAGATCGGGCGCCGCCTCGGGGTGTCGCGCGAGCGAGCTCGGCAGCTGGAGGCGCGCGCAAAGAAGAAGCTGCGCGACCGTCTCCAGCCGCTCGCAGCGTAGCGACTTGCCACAGGTGAGCGGCGGGCGAGCACAAAAGCACGGAGCCCCGCCGAGGCGAGGCTCCGTGGTCGCAGGGGACGTAAGCCGAGTTCTGTTGCGCGGGGGGTCGCCCCCCTTGCGCCGGCGATCATTCCTCTAGGACGCGCGTTGCCACGCGCCTCAAGCAGCCAACCCGGAGGCATGGGGCGGGCAACCCTTGCCGCGGCGGCGGTTGCCGCCGCGGACGCCTCCCTACGCGGCCTTGCTCCAGGTGGGGTTTGCCGTGCCGCCCTTGTTGCCAAGGGCGCGGTGGGCTCTTACCCCGCCGTTTCACCCTTGCCGCGCGGCGAGCCCCTCGCGGAGCGCGCGGCGCGGCGGTCTGTTCTCTGTGGCACTTTCCTCGAGATCGCTCTCACCGGGCGTTACCCGGCACCCTGCCCTGCGGAGCTCGGACTTTCCTCCCGCGACCGGGCTTCCCCGGCCGCCGGCGATCGCCTGTCCCGCTGCGACGCGGCGAACATAGTCAAGAGACGGCCGAACGCCAACACCTCCGCGCGGCGCCCGCCACAGGCTGCCCCTTCGCTCAGGTGCGGCGGAGCTTCTGCGCCATCTGAGCGCCCAGCTCGGCCGAGCGGTTCGACGCGGTCTCGACCGCGTCGATCAAGGTGCGCCGGAGCCCGCCTGCCTCCAGCGTGTGGAGCCCCGCGATCGCCGTGCCGCCGGGGCTCGTCACCATGTCCTTCAGGCGGCCGGGGTGCTCGCCGGTCTCGAGCTGGAGCTTGGCGGCGCCGTACACCGTCTGCGCCGCGAGCAGCAGCGCCACGTCCCGGCCGAGGCCGACCTTCACGCCGCCGTCGGCCAGCGCTTCGATGATCAGCATGATGTACGCGGGGCCGCTGCCCGACAGGCCGGTCACCGCGTCGAGCAGCGACTCGTCGAGCACGACCACGCGCCCGACCGCCTGGAACAGGGTCCGCGCGATCTCGATGTCGTCGCTCGTGGCGTGGCTCCCGGCGGAGATCGCCGTGGCGCCGGCCAGCGCGATCGCGGCGGTGTTCGGCATGCTGCGGATGACGCGCGCGCCCTCCGGCAGGCGGGCCTCGATGGCGTCGATCGGCACGCCGGCCGCCACCGAGATGACGACATCCGTGCGGCCCAGCCCCGACGAGAGGGGGGCGAGGATGCGATCGACGATCTGCGGCTTGACGGCGATGACGAGGACGTCGGCCCACTGGCAGAGCGCCTCGTTGTCCTCCGTGGTCTCGATGCCATACCGCGTGTGGAGGAACGAGAGCCGCTCGCTCTTGAGATCGCTCGCCCGGATCTGCTCCGCGCCCACGGCGCCCCCCTGGAGCAGGCCTCGGATGAGCGCCTCTGCCATGTTCCCGCCGCCAAGAAACCCGATCTTGCGCCCTCGCAGCCGGCCGTCGTCGCTCCCCATCGCCAGGCTCACCTCCAAGAGCGCGCACCCTAGCAGCCCTGCCGAGCCCGCGGTTCAAATCTCGACGGTCATCGCCGCCGGCGCGGGCGTGCTGCCATGGACGGGCGGGCGGACGCGCGGCGCGCCTTCCCCCCGCGCGCGGCGAGCGCGCTTGTCAGCGGACGCCGTGGCGTTATCTGTGCGGCGGAATGAACACAGTCGGTTCCCTGTTCGCCGAACGCAGGACGGGACCTTTCGACTGCCCGACGGAGATTCCATGATTCAAGCGGTTTCCTATCGCTCTCGCGCTTCGGCCTTCGCGCTGCTCTCGATGGCGGCGCTGGCGTTCGGTGGGTGCGGCCAGCAGGCGCACGCCACGCCCCCCTCCACCCAGGCTGCCGCCGCCTCGCCGCCCGGTGCAGCGCCGCCGCCCGTCTCGACCGTGACGCTTCCGCCGGCGCCGGTGCCGGCCACCTTCGATGTCGCGGCGCTGTCCGAGCGGGTCAGGCCGATGGTCGTCAACATCACGACGATGCACGAGTCGCGCGGTCCCGAGGGGCTCGATCCCTTCGAGTACTTCTTCGGCCCGCAGGGCGGCGGCCGGCTCAACCCGCGGGGCCCGCGGCCGCCGCAGACGGCGCTCGGGACCGGCTTCATCATCGATCCGAGCGGCTACGTGGTGACGAACGAGCACGTCATCCACGACGCGTCCGGCGTCCGCGTGCGGCTCGCCGACGAGCGGGAGTTCGAGGCCGAGGTCGTCGGGCGCGATCCCAAGCTCGATCTCGCGCTCCTCCGGCTGAAGGGCGCGAACGGCCTGCCCGTGGCGCCGCTCGGGACGAGCGAGCAGCTGCGGGTCGGCGAGCACGTGCTGGCGGTCGGCAACCCGTTCGGGCTCGGCCACACGGTCACGCTCGGCATCGTCAGCGCGAAGGCGCGCGCGATCGGCGCGGGGCCGTACGACGACTTCATCCAGACCGACGCCTCGATCAACCCGGGCAACAGCGGCGGGCCGCTGTTCAACTGGCGGGGCGAGGTCGTCGGCATCAACACCGCGATCCGGGCGGGCGCGAACGGCATCGGCTTCGCGATCCCGGTCGACGCGCTGAAGGACGTGCTCCCGCAGCTCCGCGAGAAGGGGCACGTCGAGCGCGGCAAGCTCGGCCTCCTGTTCCAGCCCGTCACGCGCGAGCTCGCCGCGGCGCTCCAGCTGGACGCGCCCAGGGGGGCGCTCGTCGCCGAGGTCGAGCCGGGCGGCGCCGCCGCGCGCGCCGGCATCAAGCCGGGCGACGTGATCGTGGACGTGAACGGCGTGCCGATCCACCACGCCGAGGAGCTCCGGCGCAACGTGGCGCGCAACGCGCCCGGCGCCGAGATCGAGGTGACCGTGGTGCGCGCCCAGAAGCGGCACGAGCTCCGGGCCAAGCTGGACGCGCTGCAGGACGAGGAGGGCGACGCGGCCAGCCGCGCGCGGCCGAGCCAGGGCGCCCGGCCCGAGCGGCAGCAGAGCGACGAGAAGCTCGGCATCCAGATCTCGGACGCGCCCGGCGGCGGGGTGCGGGTCGACGGGTTCGCGTCGGGCAGCAACGTCCAGGATCTCCAGGTGGGCGACGTGATCGTCGAGGTGAACAGCACCCCCATCAAGGACACCGCCGGCCTCCGCGCGGCCATCGCCAAGGTCAAGGAAGGGTCGACGGCGCTCCTCAAGGTGCGGCGCGGGAAGGTCGTCCAGTTCGCGGCCGTGCCCATCCCCGCGCGCTGATCCTGCGGCGCGGCCGGCGCGCGCCGGTCTCTTTCCCGATCACCCCACGCCTTGCCGTCGGCCGGCGGTCTCTTCTCCTCCCTCGTGCGCGTTCGCAGGCGAGGCGTCCGGGGCGCGCGCCGCCTCCATGAGCGCGCGCTTCTCCGCCTCCGTCTGCTTCACGCGCTCCTCGAGCACGTCGGCGCCGAGGTAGCGGAAGACATAGATGCCCCCCACGAACATGCAGAGGAACAGGGCGAGCACCCGCCAGATGACGATGTACGGCACCACGAACGCGCCCTGGACCCAGGGCGACATGAGCGCGTTCGAGCCGAGCTCGGCGACGCCGCTCGCGCCGGGCGTGGGGCTCATGTAGAGCGCGAAGTTGAGCAGCGTCTGGGTCAGGACCACCTGGACGATCGGCGGGCCCACCGAGACGAAGGTCGAGGGCGACGTCGGGATGCCGAGCCCGAGCAGGATGAAGTAGGCGACCGCGAACCGCGACCAGAAGAAGCCGAACGTGAGCAGCAGCGCGGCGGCGTAGGCGCGCTTGCCGCGGCGCATGTAGACGCGGAAGCCCTCGTGGAACTCGTCCACGCTCCGCAGCAGGCGCGCGGTCATGGCGCCGGGCGCGGCGAGCGCGGCGTCGGCGCGGGCCCGCAGCCGAAGCACGCGCCGGGCGCCGAGCAGCGCGGCGCGCAGGAGCCCCCCGAGCGGCACCGACAGCGCGCGCACGATCGCCTTGAGGAGCGGCGGGTACGCCGCCGCGACGATCAGCGCGACGAGCGCCGAGCCGAACATGGCCACGGTGAAGAAGAGCAACCACTCGATCTGCGGCCCCCCGTGCATGACAAGCATCCCGTTCTGCCGCAGCGCGAAGAGGGTCAGGGCCGAGAGGAGAAAGAACGCGACCGTGCACGAGGCGGTGAGCAGCTCCGCCGTGGCCACGTCGACGAGCCGCATGCCGCCGTGGACGAGCACGGCGGCCTGCGAGGGCGCCGCGCCGGCCTGCCCCGGGGTCACGCCGGCGCAGAACATCAGCACGAACTCCGAGGTCACCGCGGTGCGGAAGCTGAGCCCGGGCCAGAGCACGCGCCCGAGGACCCAGATCCTGAGGCCTCCGAACACGCCCTCTTGCAGCGCCAGCACGGCGCCGACGAGCAGCCAGCCCGGCCGCACGTGCGCGAGCCCGGCGGCGAGGCTCTCCTGCTTGTCGTGGATCTCGCTGTAGAGCACGTAAGCGAACGACGCGAGCGTGAGCGTGACGACGACCTGGATGCCTCGGATCAGGGTGGCGCGGTTCATACGGGGGCGCGCAGCCGGGGTGATCGGCGGCGCATGCCCCTATACCCTGTCGCCGGCGCTCGCGACCGTCATGCGGCGCTCCGCCCGGCGCGCGAGACGCGTCCCGGGGCGGCCTCGACCGCAGGACGAGCGTGGCCGATGCGAATGACGCTTCGCGGGAGCGTTCCTTGGGTTGTCCAGTGCTCGTCCAGCGTGGCGCGCGTCGACGTTCGTGGTCGCCGCGAAGCGCGGCTCTCGCGCGCGTTCCGCGGCTCTCGAGACCGGGGCGAGGAAGATGTCTATTGTCTATTGCGTCGCCGAGGAGGGCTCGCGATGCTGGCCGCCTCATGGCGGCACGTAAGATCGCTATCAGTACCGGCGGCGGCGATGCGCCCGGGCTCAACGCTGTGATCCGCGCGGCCACGCTCGCCGCGATCGAGCGTGGCTGGGAGGTCTGGGGGATCCGGCAGGGCTACCGCGGGCTGCTCGACGACTCTCCGGACGGGCTCATCCGGCTGGACCGCGAGCGGGTGCGGGGCATCGCGCACCTCGGGGGCACCATCCTGGGTACCGTGAACCGCGGCGATCCGTTCCACTATCCGATGCCGGGCGAGCACGGGCTCGTGCCGCGGGATCGGTCCGAGGATCTCGTGCGGCGGTTCCGCGCGCTCGGGTTCGACGCGCTCATCGCGGTGGGCGGCGACGGCTCGATGCGGATCGCGCACCAGCTCCTCGAGCGCGGGCTGCCCCTCGTCATCGGCGTGCCGAAGACGATCGACAACGACGTCTGCTGCACCGACGTCACGTTCGGCTTCGACACGGCCGTTTCCATCGCGACCGAGGCGCTCGATCGGCTCCACACCACGACCGAGGCGCACGAGCGGATCATGGTCGTGGAGGTGATGGGGCGGCACGCGGGCTGGATCGCGCTCAACGCCGGGATCGCCGGGGGCGCCGACGTCATCCTGATGCCGGAGATCCCGTTCCAGTACGAGCCGATCGCCGAGAAGATCCGCCTCCGGGAGGCGCGCGGGCGGCGCGTCTCCATCGTGGTGGCGGCGGAGGGGGCGTGCTCGCAGGGGGGAGAGCTGGTCATCAAGGACGCGGGCGACGCCTTCCGCCGCGCCGCCGTCCTC
>JAICEP010000192.1 GCA_025924095.1 Sorangium sp. | reverse complement strand
TCAGCGCGAGGGCGTCGTTGATGAGCGAGTGGTCCTTCGTGAGCTGCTCGATCTCGCCGAGCCGGATCCGGTAGCAGCGGCTGTCGCCGACGTGCCCGACGTGGATCTGCTCCGTCTCGCGCGACACGTAGGCGGCGACCACTGTCGAGCCCATGCCCTGGTGCTGGGTGTACGTGTTCGAGATGACGAACACATCGTGGTTCGCCTTGCGGATCGCGGCGACGACGCGCCGTGCTTCCGGATCGAGCTCCTGTTCGTCGACCGGGACGGGGCCGGGCAGGATGCCGGCGCGGGTCGCCTCGAAGAAGTTGTCGAGCGACTTTGTCGCGAGCGCGCTCGCGACGTTGCCCGCATTGTGCCCGCCCATGCCGTCCGCCACGACGAAGAGACCGAGCTCGGACTTCACGAGGATGTTGTCCTCGTTGTGCTTTCGCTGGCGTCCAACGTCGGTCACGGCAGCCGCGACGGGTCGGGTGCGGCTGCTCGTCCTGAACTCGCCCATTCGCGGCTGATTATACCTGCCCAGCCCTCCGGACCGCCCACATTCCGGCTGCTTTACCGGTGAGCGGCTCCCCGGGAGCCCGCCGCCTGGCCGGCGACCCTCCGAGACGTACCGGACGAGACGGCGGGCGTACGCGTACCCCGGGGTACGGGATCCAGCGCGAGGCGCAGGCCGAACTGGAAGAATCCGTAGACGGTGGCATCGGTGCCCTCGCCCGGGCGCGAGAGGTACGTGCCGGCGTCGAGCTCGGCGAACATCCCGATGCCAAAGCTCGACACCGGGTAGAAATCGCCGCCCAGCGCAATGCGGGCGACATCGATCCCATGGAACACAGAGTCGGAGACTGTCGGCCCTGCGGCCGAGCCCTCCGACCCTGTGAGGACCGCTCGCCGGTATCCCACGCCGTAGCTGATCCAGGGGTCGAAGGCGATGCCCTGGGCGAGGTGGTAGACGAACCCGAGGCCGAGATCGAGGCTTCGACCGGAGCAGCCGTTGCAGCCTTCGGCGGCGGAGAGCAGGGCGTAGGAGCCGCTTGCTTCCAGGACGGTCACGCGGCTCAGGCCGAGTCCAATGTTGCCGCCGAACGCGAAGCCGCCCGAGACCTTCTCGCTGACCGGCTGGCCGGCCGCCATGCTGCCGAAGGGCTGGCTGTAGCCGGCCCGGCCCTGGAGCAGGATGTGCCCGCTTCGTTCGTCGGGTCCGGCGGGGCGCTTGGCGCCGGCTTCCGGCCCGGCCTCGTCTTCTTCTTCCTCGGCCGCGGTCTCTCGATCTGCTGGCTGGGCGAGGGCCTGGTTGGCCGAGAGCACCCAGCCCGCTGCCGCCACGCCGAGCGCCGGCGCGGTCCACCTTGTTGAGCGCGATCTCACGAACGGCCTCTAGAACAGCGCGGTCCCGAGCGCAAAGGGGGTGACGACCCGGCGTGAGGAATGTCGACCGGGCGGAGGAACGACGCAACTGCGCGCCGCGTGCCGACGACAGACCTCCTGGACCATGGACAACGCACCGACCCGCAGCGATCAAGGCAACTACTTCAGGCCCGTCACGTCTTTTCACGCCGCCGCCGAGCCCTTCTCGCCGGCCGCGGCGCTGCGAGGGGAGCCGGCGGGAGCGCCCCGCGATCGACCGGGCTCTGGAGCTCACGGCGGTGGGGCCCGAGCGACCCGAGACACCACAGTGGAGCTCGTGGAGGATCGCGAAGCGCTCACCACGGTGTGGCTCCGCTGCGATCAGAGCGGCTGGAGCACCCCGGTGCGCATCGCCGTCCCGCCGGGCGCTGAGCTCATTCTGGGCAGCGCCCCGGCTGCGGACGTGAGCATCGACGACGCTGCGGTGAGCGCTCGCCACTGCCGTGTCGCGCACCGCGGCGCCGCGATCGAGGTGACGGATCTCGACTCGCGCAACGGCGTTCGCGTCGGCGGCGTGCGGGTACGGCAGGCGATGCTCGTCCCCGGCGGCTGCTTCGAGGTCGGCCGCACGACCGTGTGCGTCGAGGCGGCCCGGAGGGTCCCCCCGATCGAGGAGGGGCCGCCGCTGCCGTCGCTCGTCGGCCGCTCGCGGCCCATGCGGCAGCTCGCCGCAGCGGTGCGGCGGGTCGCGCCGCTCCAGCTCCCCGTGCTCCTGCGCGGCGAGTCGGGCACGGGCAAGGATCTGATCGCCCGGGCGATCCATGCGGAGAGCAACCGAGCCGACCGGCCATTCGTGGTCCTGAACGCCGCCACGATCCTGCGCGACATCGCCGAGTCCGAGCTGTTCGGTCACCGGCGCGGCGCGTTCACCGGCGCGCATCGGGATCGGCGGGGCGCGTTCGCCGAGGCCCACCTGGGCACGCTCTTCCTCGACGAGATCGCGGCGCTCTCGCTGGAGGTCCAGGCGAAGCTGCTGCGCGCGGTGGAGGAGGGGGTGGTCCGCCCGCTGGGCGCGGAGGGGACGACGCAGGTCAACGTGCGGCTCATCGTCGCGACCTGCGAGCCCCTGGAGACGCTCGTCGCCGAGCGTCGCTTCCGCGCGGACCTCTACGAGCGTCTCGCGGTGTGCCGCATCCACCTTCCAGCGCTGCGCGATCGGCCGGACGACATCCCGCTCCTGGCCGAGCACCTGCTGGCGACCTCCGAGCTCGGCCCGCGGCAGCTCTCCCCCGGGGCGCTCGTCGCGCTGAGGGCGCACCGCTGGCAAGGCAACGTCCGGGAGCTACGGAACGTGCTCATTCAAGCCGCGTTGCGCGCCCACGGCCGCGTGCTGCCGGAGCACGTCACGGCCGTGCTCGCCGATCGCGAGCCCCCGGTCCGCCGGAAGATCACGCCGGCGGACGCGCTCCGCGCCTTCGAGGAGGTGGGCGGCAACATCAGCGCCGCCGCGCGCCTCGCGGACATCCCGCGCTCGACGATGCGGGATCTGCTCCGCATCGCGAGGGAGCGGTGAGCTGACGTCCGTGGGAGAAGCTAGAAGGTGCCCGCGACGCCGAGGGCGGCCTGACCGGGCGCCACGAACGGCGCGATCACGGTGACGCGCGGGCCGTCGGACGCGGCCTGCTGTTTCCGGGGGTACCAGTCGATCATGGCATACGTCGCGGTGCCGACGACCCCGACGCCGAGGAGGACCCAGCCTGTGATCGCCCAGGGGAGCGCGCCGTCGTAGCTGTCGAGCTTCCCCCGGAGGCTCCCGCACGCGGTCTCGAAGCCGGGGAGGTCGCCCGACGGATCCTCGCGCGCGCCGCAGGGTTGGGACCTGCGGTTTGCGGGGATCGTGCTCTCGTGGCTCGCGACGTACGCCTTGATCTGCGTTCCGACGTCGTCGGCGTTGCTGCTCGCGTTGACGGCGATGGCCGACCCGACGATCCCCATGACCAGACCGACCCCTGCGACGCCGGTCCCCGCCCACGCGAGCGGCTTGCGTGCGTACCAGTGGAAGAACGGCTCGCGACCGCCGGAGCTCTGGTCCGGGCTCATCGAGCCCATCGTGTTGCTCGTCGAGACGCTGAGCCCACCGGGGCTCGTCGGCGCTGCGGGTGAGGTGCTCGGCGCCGTCGCTCCGGGTGTCGTCGCTCCGGGTGTCGTCGCGCCCGGTGCCACCGCGCCCGCTGCCGCCGCGCCGGGGGCCGGCTGCGCGGTGCCCACCGCGGGAGGCTGCGCCGGCGTTGGCGGGACCGCGCCCGGCAAGGTCGAGGTGGGCGCGGTCGGCGGCACACCCGGCGCGGGCGTCGGCGCGCCGGCAGCGGGCGCACCGGTCGTCCCCAGGGTCAGCGTCGCGGGCGTGGCTGTGCCGATCTTCGCGTCCACCTGGAGGGTCGCGGATCGGTCCTGATAGGTCGCGAACAGGGTGTGCTTGCCGGGGGTCACGAACACCGGATCGGGCAGCGGCGCCTTGCCGACGAGGACGCCGTCGACGCTGATGTCCGCGCCGTTCGCGTCGGTGGTCACGAGGAGGAAGCCGGTCCGTCGCTTGACGTCGGCGATCGCCTTCTCCGCGGCGGCGCGCTGCTCCGGGGTCGCGGTGGTGTGCTCGCGCAGGAATTGCTGCAGGTGCTTGCCGGCATCCTCCAGGTGATTGGAGCGAAGCTCGCTCTGTCCGAGGTTGAGCAGCACGGCCGGGTGTCGCTTGAGCGCGTAGACCTGAAGAAACGCCGTACGCGCATCCTCGAACCGACCGGCGTCATACGCCTTGACCCCTTCCTCGTAACGCTGGCGCGCGACCTCCGTGACGGGATCGGACGACTGCGCGAAGCTCACCGGCTCGCTGAGAAGAGAAGAGGTGAGCCCGGCCTCGGTGAGCACAGCTGGCGCGATGAGCGAGAGCAGGAGGACGGGGGCGCAGGCGCGTGTTTTCATGGCTCCTCAGGTCGGGCTTCGCCTCGTCGGCGTCCGCGGAAGATAACGAATGCAGCAAGCCTCGCTGCCGAGGCGGGAAACGGGTGCGCTTCAGAAAGGCGCATCGCGGATGATGCCGCCGCTCTTGTTGCCTCCGGTGGAGCTCGTCCCACGCTGCGTCGGCGCAGGCTTCTTCGGTGCGGGGGCTGTCTTGGGCCCGGCCGCCGGCGCCGTGGGCGTCGCCGGCGCCGTGGGCGTCGCCGGCGTCGCGGCGGTGGCAGACATCGTCGCCGCGGGAGCCGGAGGGCTCGCCGGCGCTGAGGCGCTCGGCGTTGGTCCAGCGCTGCCTTCCGCGGCTGCGGCCGCAGGCGGATCGCCGGCGGTCGCTTGCGCGGTGGCGGCGGGGGTTGCTGTGGCCGCCGCGGGGGGCGCCTCCGTCGTCGGCGAGGCCGTCGGGGGCCTGGGATCCACGCCATCGCCGTCATGACGCAGGGCGCGGACGACGAAGAACACGAAGACCGCGCCCACGAGGGCGATGACGAGCCGCAGCGCCGTCTTGTTCGGCCTGGACACGGGGATCTCGATCGGATCGTGGTCCTCCGTGCGGACGGTGGACACAGCCACCGCGTCGGCGCTCCCCACCGCCGGATGCGCCGCGCGAGATCGCGTGCGCGCAGGCCGCGCGGACGGCGGCTCACCCTCGCGGGGCGGGGAGGGGGCTGCCCCCGGACGCGCCTGCGGCTCGGCGGGTCGTGCGTCGGCCCCGGCGCCGAGCTCGGCCGTCGGCGCGCCGGCCACCGCATCCGGCTCGCCCATTCCCACGCGCGTTTTTCCGGCGGGCGCGGGGGGCTCGCCCGGCCTCGCCGCGCCGCTGCCCGTCGTGCCCGTGGCGCCTGCGCTGGAAGCGCTGCCGGTCGTCTGCGGGTCCGCGAGCGGCTGAGGCGAGGGGCTGGCGTACGCACCGGCACCCGGTGTGCCCCCCGCGCCGTGGGGCGTGGCCTCCGCTGCGGGCGCTCCCTGCACGTCGTCGCCGATGGCGATGGTCGGGACCCCCTCGATCACGGTGTCGGACACGCCGGACGCGCCGGCCGGCGGCGCTTCGATCACGCGGGCCGCGGGCGCGGTCGACGCAGCAGGGAACGACGCCATCGCGGGCTCTCGCCACGCAGCGGGCGCTTCGCCCAGGGGCGCCGCCGGGGCTTCCGGCGGTCTCGCGGCGGGGGCGCCGGTCTCCGGCTCGGGGGCGCCGCCGCGCTCGCCACCTCGCGCGGTCGACAGCTCGTCGAACGCCTCCCAGGAAGGCCGGATCGACGCCGCGATCCGATCCGCTTCCTCCGCAGAGAGGGAGCGTTCACCAGGTTCCGCGGTCGTCGGTCGCTCCCCCGCAGTCATCGCGGTGAGGAACTTACCACCCGCATCCGCCGCACCGCAATCTCGCGACGGATCCGCGCGCTACCTACCTGCCGCGCGAGGGCCGGGGGCGCGCGCCTCCCGACGCCCCCGGAAGGCATCGCGACCCGCTCATCCGCCGCGCACCTCGCGCAGAAGCGCGTCGTCCCAGTTATCGGCGACCTGGCTCACCGTCGTGACGATATCCTCGAACTCTTCGTACTCGAGCGCGCTGAGCCGCCGCAGACAGCGCACCACCACCTCGTCGCGCGACCTGTCGATCGCGAACGCCGCGTCGGAGGTGGCGATGAAGCTGAGCTCCAGGAGGCGCCGGTAGAAGGCCTCCCGCCCGCTCAGGGGGACGGCCATGATGGGAGCGAAGACCATCAGGACCCCCTGGGCCTCGAGCACGTTGACCCCGATCGTCGCGCTCCCGTGCTGGAGCTGCGCGTATCCGGTCTCGTCGAGCGTGTTCGTGCCCGCTCCACCCAGCGATCCGGCCCCGCCCCGAGAGCTCGCGGCGTACCGGGCGAGATACGCGTTGACCATGCTCGTCGCGTCAGCAAACCTCTCCCCCGACGCACGATCCGCGTAGAGGGGTTCTGTGGATGAAGTGGGCGTGAGGTCGGGCACGTGAAACCTCCGGGATGTATCGCCATTCACTCGGCGCGCGGGGCTGCTCTGGCGAGCCGACGGCGCACCACCCCAGCGCAGCTGCATCGTAGCGCCCCCGCCATCGCGGCGATCACGCTTTTTGCGGCGGCCGCGCACACCCTCGGGTGCAGCGCCGAGGGCGGCGCGCCCGCTGCGCCCGCCGCCATCTCCGACGAGCAGCGCGCCGCCGCGCTGCTCGATCCGGGCGCGCTGCTCCCGCCCCGCGCCGAGACGGTCGCTCTCGCGGACGCCGTCGCCATCGCGTCGTCGCGGGCCGGGGCCGGGGCGCAGGCTGCCTCGCTCGCGGAGCTCGCCGGCGATCTTCGTGTGCGGCTCTTCCGCCTCGATCAGGCGGCCACCGACGCGCGTGAGGCGATGGAGCTGTACGGCGCGGCGGCGACCGCCTTCCGCGCCTCGGCCGAGCCGGCCCTCGTCGAGCGCGCGTGCCAGGCCGAGCGCCGCCGCGCGCTGCTCGCCGGCGAGCTCGCCCACGACGCCGCCGTCGCGTACCGCGAGCTCTACCTGGTCTCGCGGCGCTACGCGGCCCTCGCCCCGCCCGCGCCGTCCGGCGGCGCGCCGCCCGCGCTCTCGCCGTGCCTCGGCGCCATCGCGGTCGCGCTGGCGCAGGCGGCCGCCTACCGGCCCAGCGGGGAAGCGCTGCGCGCGCTGGAGCAGGAAGGTCACCGCGTCGAGGGCGTCGCGCTCGCGCTCGCGCCGGGATCTGCGCCGGGCACCACCGACGCGCCGGCGAGCGCCGCGAGCGCGGTGCAGGTGACGACCGCCGACGCCTCCGGCGATCTCGTCGTCGCCCCCCCGGCGTCCGCCGCGCCCACAGGCCCGGTGAAGGTCACCGCGATCGAGCGGCACGGCTCGGACAAGGGGGCGCGCGTGGTCATCGAGCTGTCCGCGCCGACGACGTTCGACGTCGGCACGCTCCCGGCGGACGAGACCGCCGGCAGGGACGCGCGCATCTTCGTCGACATCGCGGGGGCGACGTCGCGCGGCGTCGCGCGCGAGATCGAGGTCGGCGGCGTCCTGCGGCGCGTGCGCGTCGGCGTGCAGCCGAAGGGCACGCGCGTCGTCCTGGATCTCGCCGCCAACCTGTATCGCCGGGTCTTCTACCTGCCCGAGCCGTTCCGGATCGTCGTCGACGTGAGCACCCGCCCTCCGGTGCGCGACGACGAGGGCAAGCCCGGCGGCGCGCGGGAGGTCCGGCGCGTCGTGATCGACCCGGGGCACGGCGGCAACGACACCGGCGCGGTCGGCCCCACCGGGTTGAAGGAGAAGGACGTGACGCTCGACGTCGCCCACCGCGTCGCCCCGCTCCTCGCGCGCGAGCTCAAGATCGAGACGCTCCTCACCCGGGACAGCGACGTCTACGTCCCGCTCGATCTCCGCACCGCGCGCGCGAACGCGTTCCACGCCGACCTGTTCGTCTCGATCCACTGCAACGCGAGCGACAACGGCCGCGCTCGCGGGGTCCAGACCTTCTCGCTCGCGGCGCCTCACGACGCCGAGGGGACGTCGGCCGCGCTCGCGGCGCGCGAGAACGCCGCCCGCGCCGCCAGGGGAGGGCAGGGCGTGGACCCTGGCGATCCCGACGCCCGCCGCGAGGTGGCGGCGATCCTGTCGAACCTCAACGTCGGCGACATGGCGGCCCGCTCGCGCCACTTCGCCGAGCTCCTCCAGCGATCGTCGCTCGCCTCGCTGTCGCCCCGCTACCCCGACACGAAGGATCAGGGCGTCAAGGGCGCGGGGTTCTTCGTCCTCGCGGGCGCCGACATGCCGGCCGCGCTGTTCGAGACCGCGTTCATCTCGAACCCCGAGGACGAGGCCCGCCTCGCCACCGCCGATTTCCGGCAGAAGATGGCGGACGCCATCGTGAACGCGATCCGCGCCTACCGCGAGGGCAAGTGAAGGGCGAAGCCGGCCCGCGCAGGCCTCGCCCGCGCCGGGATCACCCCCGTTCGAGGCCCATGAGCCGCTCGAGCGAGTCGCGCAGCTCGCTCGCCTCGCCCTTCTTGATGAAGTCGTAGGCGCCGGCCTCGGTCGCGTTCTTCTTCATCTCCTCGTGGTTCGAGTACACGATACAGCGGATGTGCGAGGTCGCGTCGATGGAGCGGAGGCGCTCCAGGCAGCGCACCCCGTCGAGGCCCGGCATCATGACGTCCAGGATGAGCGCGTCGGGCTGGAGGTTGCCCACCGCGACGAGGGCGTCGAACGGATCCTGGAACGTGGTCAGGTCGAACCTCCGCGAGAGGGTCTTGCGGAGCGCGGCGAGGACGGCGGGGTCGTCGTCGACCACGACGACCTTCGGCTTGCCCATCCGCAGGATCTCCGGGATCGGGTAGCCGTACTTCCGGAGGAAATCGAGCACGTCCAGCCGTCGGAAGCGGAGGTGCCGTCCGGGCGTGCGGAAGTGGCGGATTTCCCCCTTGTCCGCCCAGTTGTGGATGGTCTTGAGGTCCACCTGACAGAAGCGCGCGACGTCGCTCGCGGTGAACAGCTCGGGCTGCGTCGTGTTCTCTTTCGGGTTCGTTTCCATGGCTCACTCCTCGAGATCAGGCGTCGCCGGCACGGAGGGGGCATTCGTCAGGGGGGGTCGAAGCTGGTCGTGGATCTGGGCTCTCGTTCCTGTTTGATGTGGATCGGGGATCCCTGTGCGCAGCATTCTTCGGCGACGAAGCGCCCGTTGCGCAGGACATAACGGGTCGACCCCTCGGTGTGTCGCTCGCGGATCTCGTGCGAAGGGTCGCCCGGCAGCGCCAGGTACGGCGGCTCGGCCCCATCGCCCGGGACGAAGCGCGGACAGATCGGCAGGAGCGGCTGGCGTTCTGCGAGCGCCACGGCGCTGCGCACGTCCGCGACCGCGGAGAGCAGCTCGAGCGTGCGCGAAGTCGGCGGGGCGAGAAAGATCTCGCCACGCTCGGCGCGCTCCAGCACCTCCGAGGGCGCGGCCCAGAAGCTCATCGTCGTCTCGTGCCCGTCGTGGCGCCCGATCTGGCCGCGCGGCAGCGGCAGCAGGAAGAAGCGCGCGTCGAAGCGGCGCGTCTCGGCGACGGGCGTGATCCACCGGGCCCACGGCACGAGCGCCGCGAGGGCGAGCTTCAGGCCACGCCGAGCGAGGATCGCGTCGAGCGGCGTCCCGGCGGCAAGCTCCCGCCCGACCGCGTCGATCTCGTCGCCGGACAGCGGCGGATCCGTCGGCAGGATCGCCCCTTCCTCCAGCGTCTCGCGGCACGCCGCCACGCACAGGGATTGCGCCGGCGCCGCGTCTGTCGCGAACGCAGCGGCGCGCGCCGGCGGCGCGGTCGCCCGATCCCTCCAGACTTCCGCGCCGTCCTGCGCGTCCACCTTCCCACCGGGGAACACAACGGCGCCGCCCATGAAGCTCGAGCTCGCGTGGCGGCGGACGCAGAACACCTCGATCCCCGCGCGATCGTCGCGCAGGACGATCACCGTGGCGGCATCGCGAGGTCGGACCGCGGTTCGGTTCTGATCGAAATCCAGCAATATGGGATAAATTTGTTCCACGTGAGCTGTCTTTCGTCAAACCGTCCGCTGCGTCTCATTTCCGGCGTACTCTGCGGTGAGCATGCGGGTTTGGGGCCAAAACAGCCGCCTTTTCCGGCGACTCGGGGACTTCCCGCAAGTGCTTTCCACGCTCTCCCGACATCGATGCCGCAGCGAGCGATCGGTCGCGGCATGGGTCGGCGAAACTGCGTTATTTGCCGCGTGGATCGGGCGAACTCTGCCACCGACGGAGGCGTCGTTGACGGGCACGGCGCTCACGCCTAGAATCCCGCGCCTCGCTATTTCGGGGGGCTATTCGGCCTCTCCGGACATGTCGCGGAGCCGTAAGCCCCGTTCCGGCAGCTGGGGGTCGACGCCCCGCGGCTTGCATGCGCCAGGGAGCTCAGACGGCAGCGCCGAACGGCGCATTCGACGCGAGAGGACCTATGAACAAGGCCCAGCTGAAGAAGTTCAAGACCCTGCTTGAGACGAAGCGCGACGAGATCATCAAGAAGGCCAAGCAAACGCTGACCGAGGACATGATGCTCGACGCGAACGATCTCCCTGACGAGATGGATCTCGCGTCGAGCGAGTACCTGCAGTCGTTCACCTTCCGGCTCCGCGGTCGTGAGAAGTCGTTCCTCGACAAGATCCAGAAGGCGCTCCTGAAGATCGAGGACGGCTCGTTCGGCAAGTGCGAGGAGTGCGAGGAGGAGATCTCGGCGAAGCGTCTCGAGGCGCGCCCCGAGACGACCCTCTGCATCCGCTGCAAAGAGGACCAGGAGAGGGTCGAGAAGGACTACGGCTGACGCCGCGCTGCGCGTGAAGGCCCCCGGGTCGGCGGCCTTCACGCGCGGTGGTGCCTCCGCGCCGTCGGGCGTGCGCTCCGCCTCCGGTCCACGTCGTGCGGACCGGGCGGGGCCACGCCCGTTCTGTTATTTGCGGGCCGCGGCGCGGCCGCGCGGGGGCTGCGGGCCGCGGCGCTTGGCCGCCGCGAGCACCTCGCGCAGGTACGCGCCGGTGTACGACGCCTCCTCCT
>JAICEP010000191.1 GCA_025924095.1 Sorangium sp. | reverse complement strand
CGCCGCGATCCGCGGCGCTCGGGTCCGGCGCGCCGCGATCCGCGGCGCTCGGGTCCGGCGCGCCGCGATCCGCGGCGCTCGGGTCCGGCGCGCCGCGATCCGCGGCGCTCGGGTCCTCGTCAGGCCCACGCATGCGAGCGCCTCAGTTCGACTTGTTCGGTCGGATGAGGCCCGGCGCGAGCGGCGGCATGCGCTCGCCGAGCTTCCCCGTGCCTCCCCGCGAGTGCGAGAACAGCTTCTCCCGCTCGAAGGTGGCTGACGCGGGCGCGCCGGGCGCGGGCGTCGGCGCCGAGACCCAGTACGCATCGTAGCCCGACAGCGCCATCTCGCGCGCCCCGTCGGCCCCGAGGGGCCCGCCCTTCGCGAGGTAGTCGCGGAAGGCGCGCTGGAAATCGGAGTACTCCGGCCGCCGGACGCGATCGAGGTAATCGGACCAGAGCTGGCCGAGCCGCGCCCCCGGGTGCCCGGCAGGCTGCAGCCGCGGCTCCTCCCCGGTCAGCGGATCGATCGGCTTCTGCGCGCGCGTCTGGCCGTCGATCACCAGCAGCGCGTTGCTCCGCGGCGGCTCGGGCGCCATCACGTCCCACCGCGCCATCATGCGCGGCCACGACGCCACGCCGGCGAGCGCCCTCCCCTGCGGGACGGCGGCCGCGCCGGGCAACGGGTTCTCCTTCGCCGTCTGCGCCAGCATCGCGGCGAGCACCACGAGCACCGCCACCTCGCGCAACGACCCCAGCACGAGGCGCGCCACCCGCACCGCCGGCGCAGGCGTGCCCGGAGCGGCGCCCTCATCGTCGCCGTCCGCGTGGCTCTCGTCGAACAGCGGGATCCCGCACGCCTGCTTGCCGAGGAGCACGCTGATGTGGTGCCGGCGCTTCGCGACAACGTCGTAGAGCAGGTCCAGGAGGTGCGAGATGCCCGGCAGCTTGAGCGGCCAGGCGAGCCAGCCGAGCGGCAACGCCAGGAGCCCCTCGGTCACCGCCGCGCCCTTCGTGTACACGCGCCCGTTCCGGTCGATCGCGAGCACCGTCTGCTCGACGAGCTCCGCCGTGACCTCCTTCGGCATCGGCACGAGCTCCGTGGCGCCCGTCTGGTTGCGCACATAGAGCTCGTCGAGCGCGACGTTGCCCTGGAAGGCCACGTGCCCGCGCAGATCGAGCCGCTTGATCAGGCGGCACAGCATGAGGCAAAGGCCGCAGTCGGCGTCGTACACGATCGTGCGCGCCCGCCGCTCGTTCCAGGAGCGCTCGTAGACGTCCGAGAGCTCGCCCGGCAGGACGAGCGGCGCAGCGGCGGCGAGCGCCCAGCCGAACATCCCGAGATCGAAGAAGATCCCGAGGATCAGCCCGTGCACCAGCATCAGCGCGGCGGCGACCCCGCGCGTCCAGCGGAAGAGCGCGGGGACGAAGAGGAGCGCCGGGATCGCGAGCTGCATGGCCCACGTGCCGAACGCGAGCCCGCGCAGCGTGCCGAGCGGCAGGGCGTCGCGGAGCCAGATGCCCGCGTCGCTCGCCAGGCGCTCGGCGTGGAGCGCATAGTAGAACGCCGTCCCGTCGCGCCACGCCTCGCCGCGCTGCTGGAGCGCCGTACAGAGGTAGATGAGCCCGAGCTGCGGCAGCACCGCCAGCGCGGCGAGCGACGTCGGCGACCATCCGGGCAGGCGCTCGGCCGCGATCTCGGCCTCCGAGACCCTCGACCGGTCGTTCAGCTCCGTGTCGCGCTGCTCGTCCCGGAGCGCCAGCGAGGCGCGGAGGCTGTCGAGCGAGAAGCGGTTCCCGCAGGGCAGGAAGGCGGTGAACGCGAGGAGCGCGATCGCCGCGTAGTTGCCGGCGTTCTCGAGCAGGATGTTCCTCGACGTCAGGCTCGTGAGCGTGACGAGCGCGAGGACGTGGAAGACGCGCGTCCGGTAGCCCAGCAGGAACAGCGCGTAGACGACGAGCGCGAGCGCGAAGGCGAAGTGGGCCTCGCCCACCGTCGAGAACGCGTGGAGCAGGCTGAAGACCTGCTCCTTTCCGCGGAGGTTGAAGAGGTGGTTGTGGTTCGGGAGGACGCCCTCGTTCGAGTAGAAGTCCCGCACCCACCGCCACCGCGCGAAGAGATCGGCGATGAGGACCAGCCCGAAGGTGATGCGAAACAGCCCGAGCGAACGAGCGTCGATGCGCAAGAAATGATCGCGAAGTGATTTCACGGAGAGTCCTCGACCCGGAATCCGTAATCCGATGCGTGCTCGAGCTCGGGGACGCTCGGCTGGCGAAGTAGCAGGGAGCGCACTGTCCAGAGATCGCCGAAGACGCGGTAGCGCAGCGCGGTCTGGTCGAGGTAGTCGACGCCCGCGGAGCCGCCCGTGCCGGTGCGCCGGCCGATCACCCGCTCGACCATCCGCGCGTGGCGCTGCCGCCAGATGAGCATGGCCTGCTCCATCTCCAGGACGCGGTCGAGCACCTCGCGCGGCCACGCGAGCCGGGGCAGCTCGCGGTAGCTCTCGATGAAGACGATCGCCGCGCGGACGGCCCGGCGCTTCTCGCAGGTGGCCGCGTCGGCGCCCGGGTCGTCCTCGGCGAGCAGGAACGCCTCGGCGTTCGCGTTCTCCGCCTCGTACCGCGCGCGGAGCCGCTCGACGTCCGCCGGGGTGAGCGCCTTGTCGATCGCGATCTGGACCCGGCGCTCGTTCTCCTTGCGCATCGAGCGCATGTAGTTGCGCAGGAAGCACACGACCGCATCCGGCTCGCTCGATCCGTCGATCGGCGTCCGCGACAGCCACTCGTACAGGTCGTGCTTGAGGCTCGGCCCGCTCGCGAGCCGCGCGTCCAGCCGGCGCGTCGCCGACGACGCCGAGCCGTCCGCGGTCTTGAGCGCCTCCTTGTAGCTCCCCTCCCGGCCGAGCGGGATCCGGACCGCGTCGTCGAGCCCCAGCAGGACCTCGATCTCGCGCAGCTGCGCCGACTGGAAGCCGCTCGCCGGGATGAGGCGATCCCGGAAATCCAGGTAGTCACGCGTGGTCAGCGTCTCCATCACCCGGAAGTGCTGGATCGCCTGCTCGAAGATGGTGACGACCCGCCGGAACGAGCGCGCCGCGGAGGCGAGCTTCTGATCGGGCACGGGGTTCTGGCGGAAGAGCTCGCGCGCCGAGGTGAGCTCCCGGAGGATGAGCTTGAACCAGAGCTCGTAGATCTGGTGGACGACGATGAACAGGGCCTCGTCGTTGCCGACCTTCTGCTCGTCGTCGTCGAATCCACCCTGGAGGGCGAGCAGCTCCTCGACGTGGATATATTCCCAGTAGTTCATGTCGGTGGCGATCGCGGGACGTGCCGACGGGGGAGCTCGCGCGGCGCATCCTGCGCCGGCTCCACGAGCGGCGCCGGGAGTCTACTTCCCGCCCCCCCGGAAACGGAAGTGCGCCGGCGCCGCGCGCACGGAAAGCGCGCCCGGTCCGGAGGGCCGTTTCACGGGCACCGCGCGCCTTCCACCGGCGCGGTCCATGCCCGGCGCGCGCCGCGCGCTCACGGCGCGCCCGCGGGGCCGGTCGGCGGCTCGGCGGGCGGCGGACCGGCCGGCGCGCGCCGCAGGCCGTCGGGGCCCATGTCGAAGGGCGGCGCGTAGCTCCTGAGCTCGGCCCTCTCGTAGCTCGCGCCGCTCGCGGCCTCGATCGCCACCACGCCGACGTCCGGGCAGTACGTCGACACGAAGCGCGCCGGCCTGTCGCCGAGGCGCTCCTCGACGGTCTGCACGCACCCCGTGAACCGGCCTGCGGGCACCTCGATCGCCGCGTCGACCGCGGTGATCCGGGCGCGGCCGCCGTGCTCGCCGGTCCACGTCGTGCCGGGCGCGATCGGCTCCTTGAGCACGAAGACGCCCGTGTCGCTGCGGATCACGCCCTCGGGGGTGAACTCGAAGCGCTTCGCCCCCGAGGGGAACCGGAGCTCGCCGCGGCGCCCGTCGGCGCGGTGCACGCGCGCGACGAGGAGGCCCTGCTCGCCGCCCTCGCTCAGGGTCGCATAGTGGTAGAGTTGCCCGTCGACGAGCGGGAAGTAGCGCTCGGCCGGCGTGCCCGACGTGGCGCCCGTCTGCCCGTCGGGCGCCGCGTTCCACGCCGCGGGCCGCGCCGGGTCGGCGGCGCCCCCGCAGCCGATCAGCGCGAGGGCGAGCGCGGCGAGCCGCCGCGGACGGGGGCGGCCGGAGGGGCGATCGATCTCGGGGCTCACCGCGCTGCCGGTCGTCACGGGCGGGGTCCTCACGGGACGTGGCTGTGGGACCAGTACCAGAGCGACAGGAACGCGAGCAGCGCGATGGCCGCGAGGAGCAGGGCGACGGCGAGCGGATCGGGGTCGATCCGGCGCAGCAGCGCCCGCGCTGCGCGGCGCACGTGGACGCGCTCGCCCTCGGCGTCGTCGCGCTGGGCCTGGCTCTCGCCGGGAGGCCGGGAAGAATGTCGCTTCGCCGAAGGCACGCCGCGGAGGTCGTCGGGCTCGGCCCCGCTCAGGAGGAGCCGCTTCGCGCCGGCCCGGACGAGCGCGTAGTCGCCGCGCTCGAACGCTTGCTCGAGGCGCACGAGCTCGGGATCGCGCGGGATCGCCGGCGCGGCGCTGCCCGGCGGCGACGACGCCGCGCCGCGCTGCCTCGCGCGCTTCTTCGTCCGGCGCCGCGGCTCGGCGTCGGCGGCCCCGCCCGGCGGGGAGCCCGGCTCCGGCTCGGCCGGCGCAGGCCGATCGGCGGCGACCGGCTCGCGCCCGTCGGCGTCCGCCGGCGCAGACAGGTCGGCGTCGGCCGGCTCTGGACCGTCGGCGTCGGCCGGCGCCCTGTCCGTCACGTGCAGCTCTCGGTGGTGATGAAGGCCATGGCCGAACCCCTGGGCGGATGGTCGAGACGCGGCAGGCTACCGGAACCTGGGCCCACGTGCCTCAAAAAAGCCCAGGAAAACAAGGGATCGGCCGGCGCGGCTCACCGCCGGTCCCGGTCGACGTCCCTGGGCTCCGGGCGGTCTCTCCAGGGGACGGCCGCCTCGCCCTCGCCGCTCACCACGCAGCGGAGCGCCTCGCACGCGGCCCGGTAGTACGCCTTGCGGCCGCAACCGATGGCCTTGAACTGGCCGCCGATCTGCTCCTCGACGCGGACGTCCTTGTCGGCGCAGTCGAGGTCGGACGTGGCGCGCGCCCGGACCATCGGCATCGCGTTCGACGGCACGTTGGCCACGCTGCACGCCGGCGAGAGCGCGCCGGCCAGGAGGGCGGCGAAGGGGACAACGGCGGCGAGGGAAGAGGGGCGCACGCCGTGAGCGTAATCCACCGATCCGCCTTAAATCCCCAGAAATGAACCACGGCGAAGCGCCGAGCGAGCCCGGCGCTGGAGCCCCCGGCGCGCGCTGCCTCCTCCGTGGTTCCTCCGTGGTCGAGCCCTCCCGCCTGCCCCGGCGCCCGGATCAGAACTGGAAGTACACGAACGGCACGGCGGCCGCGCTCGCCGCCTCGTGGAGCCCGACCGCGACAAGGAACAGCAGCGCGCCCTGGAGCGGCGCCGGCGCCGCGATGAAGGCGCCGCGGGCGCGCTCGTAGAGGCGCTCCGGCACGTAGTGGGACAGGAGCGCGACCGCGAGGAGCGCCACAAGCACGGGCGGCAGGTTCGGGTGGAAGGTCGTCAGCGTGCCGATCTGCCGCAGGATGAGCACGGCCTGCGAGAAGGTCGGCACGCGGAAGAAGATCCACGCGAAGCAGACGTAGTGGAACGTCAGCAGCACGCACAGCACGTGGACCGGGAACGAGCGCGCGCGCGACGCCGTCGACCCCTCGCGCGCGCCCTCGCCGCCCGCGCGGCGGCCGTTCACGGCGCGCTGGAAGGCGCGCGTCACGGCGAGGCCCAGGCCGTGGAGGAAGCCCCAGAAGACGAAGCTCCACGACGCCCCATGCCAGAGGCCGCCGAGCAGCATCGTGATCATCAGGTTGCGGTACGTCGCGAGCTCCGAGCCGCGGTTGCCGCCGAGCGGGATGTACAGGTAGTCGCGGAGCCACGTGGAGAGCGAGATGTGCCAGCGGCGCCAGAAATCGGCGAGGTTCCGGGCCTTGTACGGCGCGTCGAAGTTCTTCGGGAACCGCACCCCGAGCAGCAGCGCCGAGCCGATCGCGATGTCGGTGTAGCCGGAGAAATCGCAGTAAATCTGCGCGGCGTAGCCGTAGACGCCCGCGAGGACCTCCAGGGCCGAGTAGTTCTCCGGGCGCTCGAAGACGCGGTCGACGAGGTTGAGCGCGAGCTGGTCCGAGAGGACGACCTTCTTCACGAGGCCGATCGCGACGAGGAACAGCCCCTCGCCGCTCTCCTCGCGGGTGAGGCTCGGGGCGCGCTCGAACTGCGGCAGCAGATCGCGCGGGCGCACGATGGGGCCGGCGACGAGGTGCGGGAAGAAGGCGACGAAGAGCAGGTAGCGGAGGTAGCTCTTGTGGGGCGGGAGCTCGCCCCGGTACACGTCGATGACGTAGCTCATCGACTCGAACGTGAAGAACGAGATGCCCACCGGCGGCAGGAGCACCCGGAACGCGTGACCGACGCTCGCCGGCTCGCCCGTGAGCAGGGCGCGCAGCGCCTCGACGTTCTCGATCGCGAAGTTCCAGTACTTGAAGAACCCCAGGAACCCGAGGTTCAGCGCCACGGTGGCGATGAGCATCGCGCGCCGCGCCCGGGGCCTCGGCTCGCGGGCGATCGCGCGGGCGAGCAGGAAATCGACGGTGGACGAGGCGAAGATGAGCGGCAGGTAGCGCCAGTCCCAGGCCGCGTAGAAGCCGTAGCTCACGAGCAGCAGGAACACGAGGCGCGCCCGGATGCCGGCGAACCGCACGAGCGCCCACGATCCAACGAAGACGGCGGCGAAAAACTCGGCGTAGCGGAGGGTGTTGAAGAGCACGGCCGGTCGGATCCCGGGTCAGGCGGGGGCCAGGGGGCGCGGCGCGCGGCAGGGCCGAGCGCGTTGTCGGAGGGCGGGCTACCCGGGCGGTGGAGCGCCGTCTACCACGGCGCGCGCCGCGAGGTTGAGCTTGCGGCGCGGCGCGCTGTTGAACGGCGCCTCGCGTCGTGCCAAGGATGGAGCTGATGCTGGGTCGCCTGATCCTCGGGGTTGTGAAGGGGCTCATCGTGGGGGGCTTGCTGGGGTTCGGGCTGGCCAAGCTCGGCTTCGCGGCGCCCATCGCGATCGTCGCCTACGTGGCCGCGGCGCTCGCCGGGGTCCTGGTGGGGCTCGTCGCGGGCAAGCCCATCTGGGCCAAGGACGCGAAGATCGAGGCGGGGATGAAGGCCTTCGTCGGGGCGCTGCTCGGCGCCGGCCTGATGTACGCCGCGCGCCGGTGGCTGACCTTTCCGGTGCCGGTGCCGCTCGGCGAGCTCGGGGGCGCGAACCTGTCGCTCGGCGAGGCCGCGGGGAGCGCCGGCACGTTCGGCGGCCTCGCGATCACGTCGCTCGCCGCGATCGCCGCGCTGCTCGGCGGCTTCTACGAGGTCGACAACAACCCCTCGGACGAGGAGAAGCCGGGCGCGACGCCGGAGGCGAAGGCGGCGGCGGGGGGCAACAACAAGCGCATCGCGGCGTCCGCCGCGGCCGACGACCTCGACGACGACGTCGACGTCGAGCCCGAGAAGAAGCGCTCGAAGAAGTAGCCTGTGCCTCTCGCGCGGGCGCTCCTCTATGCGGCCTCGCTCGGCGCGCTCGCGCTCGTCGCGCGGTCGCTGCTCGTCGCGCCGGTGCCCATCGCGGTCGCCTGCGCGGCGGCCGTCGGGTACCTGTCGCTCGTCCTGTGCGGGGTCTTCTTCCTCGGGCTCGGCATGTTCGTCGACGTGGTGAAGCGCGGCCCGCCCGGCGCGCGGGGCGTCGCGCTGACGTTCGACGACGGGCCGAGCCCGGAGCACACGCCGCGGGTCCTCGCGCTCCTGGACCAGGCGGGCGTGAAGGCGACGTTCTTCGTCATCGGCCGCAAGGCCGAGGCCCACCCGGAGCTCGTCCGCGAGATCGCGGCGCGGGGCCACGCCGTCGCGCTGCACAGCCACGCGCACGACCGGCTCTTCTCGCTGCGCTCGGCCCGCTACGTCGAGCGCGACCTCCGGCGGGGCCTCGACGTCATCGAGCGGATCACCGGCGCCCGCCCCGCGCTGTTCAGGCCGCCGGTCGGCCACACGAGCCCGCGCATGGCCCGCGTGGTCGACGCGCTCGACCTCGACATAATCGGCTGGTCGGCGCGGGGGTTCGACGGGCTCGCCGGGGCGACCCCCGAGGGGGTGGCGGCCCGGGTCATCCCGGGGCTCCGCGACGGGGCCATCGTGCTGCTCCACGATGCGGCCGAGCGCGACGACCACGCGCCCGCGGGGGTCGCGGCGCTCCCGCGCATCCTCGCGGCGATGAGCCAGCGCAACCTGGCCGGGGTCCGCGTCGACGCCTGGCTCGACGAAGGCGCCCGGGACGACGCGCCGCCCTAGACCATTTCGCTCAGGTGGCGCTACGCTCCGTCCGATGGCTGCGCCGGTGAGTCTGACGCTTTTCGCGCATATCGTCGCCAGACCGGAGGACGAGCTCGACCTCGCCGAGGCGGCGCTCCTCATCGACGACGCTGCGTACCCGGGGCTCGACATCCCCCGCTACCTCGGCGTGCTCGACCAGCTCGGCGGCGAGGCGCGCCGCGCGCTCGAGCGCCCCCTGCGCGCCGCCGAGGCGACGCCTGGCAGCGGCCCGAGCGAGCAGCTGCTCCGCTGGTTCTACGGCGAGCTCGGGTTCCACGGGAACGCGGGGGACTACTACGACCCGAAGAACAGCTACCTGCACGAGGTCCTGGATCGCCGGACGGGCATCCCCATCACGCTGGCCGTCGTGCTCCTCGAGGTGTGCTGGCGGGCGGGCCTTGACGCGCAGGGCGTCTCGTTCCCGGGTCACTTCCTGGTGAGGACGCCGGTCCGCGGCGGCATGCTGCTCATCGATCCGTTCGAGGGCCGCCTGCTCGGCCGGGACGACCTGCGCGCGCTGCACACCCGCACCACCGGCGCCAAGAGCGATCCGGATCCGCGGCTGCTGGTGCCGGCGCAGAAGCGGCAGATCCTCGTGCGCATGCTGAGCAACCTGCGCTCGATCTACTCGAGCCGCTCGGACGCGGCGCGGCTGCGCGGCGTGCTCGAGAGGATCCAGGTGCTCGCGCCGACCGAGGAGCTGCGCAAGGAGCTCGATCAGCTCGGCGGCGAGCGGCCGTGGCCGACGCTGGGGCGCGGGGTGAACTGACGGAGCGACGGGGCGACGGGGCGACGGGGCGACGGGGCGGGAGGACGGGGAGCAGCAGGTGCTCATGGGCGCGTGGAGCTCCGTGCGCAGGGGCATGTACAGGCCCGACCCCGCAGCCGGTCAGAGCTGCTCGGCGTGCTCGGAGAGATAGGCGGCCACACCCGCGGTCGAGGCCGTCATGCCACGCTCGCCTTTCCGCCATCCGGCCGGGCAGACCTCGCCGTGCTGCTCGTGAAACTGGAGCGCATCGACCAGCCGGATCAGCTCGTCCATGTTGCGCCCGAGCGGCAGGTCATTGACGATCGCGGAGCGCACGACGCCGTCCCGGTCGACGAGGAACGCCGCGCGAAGAGCCACGCCGTCGTCGTTCTCGACGCCGTAGGCGCGGCAGATCTCGTGCTTCACGTCGGCTGCCAGGGTGAAGCGGACCGGCCCGATGCCGCCGCGCTCCACGGGGGTCTCGCGCCAGGCGTGGTGCGTGTATTCAGAGTCGATCGAGACCCCGATGACCTCGACGTTGCGCTCGCGGAACGCCTTGACCCGGTGATCGAGCGCGATCAGCTCCGAGGGGCAGACGAAGGTGAAGTCGAGGGGATAGAATACAAGGAGACCATACTTCGACTCGATGGCCTTCGAGAAGCGGAACGCGGCGGTGATCGAGCCGTCCGGCAGGACAGCGGCGCAGGAGAAGTCAGGGGCTTTTTTTCCCACCAGCACGGTCATATCCATTCCTTTCATCCAAGATCGGCGACAGACGACAGCCTCGGAGCGCGGGCGGCCGGCGTGCTGTCCGCGCCGAGGCCCAGGGCAAGCTCGTCCACCGTCTCGCGCGGGAGCGCGACGGTCTCGATCTCGCCCGCGTAGTGGACGCCCAGGTGGACATCCACGCTCCGCTCGAGCAGCGCGCGGGCGGCGTCGCGGTCGAGCGGGAACCGCAGGTATTGCACGGGGCAAGAGGGGTCGTGCTCGGGGCAGAGCAGCTCGGCGGCGACCCTCCGCTCGCCGAGCATCAGCAGCACCACGGCTTGCCCCGCGACGAGCCCCTCGATCAGGGCCTGACCCGCGACCCAGGGGCCGCCCTGGATCATGAGCGTGGCGGTGATCTCTCCGGCCCTCGGGATGAGGCGGTCGTATTCCGCGACCTCCTCCTCGACGCGCTCGGGCCTCACGGGGCGCTCGAGCCAGAGCATCTCCTGGATGTGGTAGAGGACCGTCTCGCGCGACTCGAACAGGACCGAGACGTGGAGCCCGACGGTCACGCGGCGCCGGCGCTTCAGCTCGATGATGCGGCCGCGGTACCTGGCGCGCACGATGCCCTAGGCGTCGGTGGAGAGAAGATCTTCGGCGGCGAAGACAGGGGTCATCGAATCACCTCATCCCGGCTCAGAGCGAACCCACGAAAACGAGCACCGAGGCGCGATCGGCGGCAAGGAGCGCGCGGAACGCCTCGCGCGAGGGTTCGGCCTCGCCGCCATGGCCGTGCCAGAGGACGGCCTCATCGGCTCTCCGGGCGCGGTGCGCTCCCAGCGAGCACCAGAGTCGGCACCAGCGCACACGTTAAGAAGCTCCTGGTCATCTTGCCTCAACCCCGGATGTCCCGGCGAGCGAGGCTCGACGGGACATCCGGAGTAGCACTGGCCCCTTCAGGATGTAAATGAAATTCACTTTCATTTTCAAAAAAAATGACCGACCGGGCG
>JAICEP010000190.1 GCA_025924095.1 Sorangium sp. | reverse complement strand
GCGGGCGCGGGCGCTGGTCGTCAACACGTCGCACCGGTACGGCGGGGGCCCCAAGCCGAGCAACGCCGCCGGGGATGACGAAGGCGCAGAAGGAGCGGGCGGAGAGGGCGGCGCGGGCGCGGACGACGGGGCTGCAAAGGGAGAGGCCACGCGGAGCGGCGCTCGGGTGATAGGCGGCGGGCGCGCGGGGGCCGAGGGCGCCACAGGCGCCGGCGGCAACCACGGTGCAGGTGGCGGCATCCAGGGCGCAGGTGGCGGCGCTCGGGGGGACATCCGTGCCGCCCGCGAGCGGCTGGCTGCATCCCTCGCCTTCGCAGACGTGGCGCACGCGGAGCGCTCGTTCTTCCTGTCGGCCCATCGGGCGCTGCTCCAGAGTTTTCCCGGCATACCGTCGGTGCAGCTGCACGGTTTTCAGGACAGCTCGGCGCCGGACGCCGCCGCCATCGCCAGCGCCGTGGGGCACGACGCCGACCTGGAGCGGCTGCTCGCCCCGCTGCGGTCGGTCGTCAGCGACGGGAAGGTCCTCGCCTACCCCGCCGAGATCAACAAGCTCGGCGGCGCCACCAACGTGCAGGCGCGCTGGTCGCGCCAGATGGGCGCGCCGTTCTACCACCTCGAGCTGTCGCGAGCGCTACGCGACAAGCTGATGGAGGATGAGGATTTCCGGCGCCGCTTCGCGGCGGCGTTCGCGGGGGTCGTTGCCGGAAAAGGCCCGGAGGGGAACCCGACCCGACCCCGGTTGACGCCCAACCAACCCGACCCGGGTTGCCCTCCCATAGCTCGGGTCCGCAGATAGGTACGGGCGGACGTAGACCGGGGCTGGGTCACGGCCGACTCCGGTCGGAAGAGCGGATGGACGCCACGGATAATGGAGTAGGTGTGGACCCAACCCGGGTTGCCCTATAGACAGTTCATGGATCGGGATGAACGAGCGCAGCTCAAGAGCTGGTTCATGGCCAAATCTGCGCGGAAGCGCGGATGATGGCGCAGGACGAGATAAGGAATGAACTGGAATTGCCAATCTGAATCGCGCCCCTCCCGCCCAACCTGTGTCGGGTCGAGCATGGCGCCGCCCGCTCCGTCTTCTCCACACGGACGTTCCTCGCGATGCGACGTGGGAACCGTCGTCCGCCTCGCCCTGCAGCCGGTCGCAATAGTTATATATCGGCTACAACGTCCGTCACGCTGGCGCCGTGAAACGTACACATCCACCACGTCCCCGCCGGGAACACGACACTGCGCACACCGGTGCGCCACTGCTCCAGCGCGGCGCGGTATAACGCGCGAAACGCCCGTACAGCGGCGCCGGCGATTCGCCATGTGTCACCCTGGTCACGGCCGACCGCAAACGTAGGATTGCGTTCGCGCAGCGCCTCGAAGCTCGTGGCGCGCGCGTAGGGGGAGATCTTGCTGGCTCGCTCGGCGCCCAAGAAGCGACGCCCATGGTGCTGCATCTCCGCGTGAATTTGCGCTTCTTGTCGCTCGAGCTCGGCGGCGACCTCTTGACGAAAGCCCTCCGCGCTGTCCATCTCAATAGCCGGCGGCAGTGAGAGCGAGAGCGTCATTTCCTCGGGCCACTGAGGATTTTCCGGGTCGAGATACGCAGACGGACGCGCCGCACGCAGCACGCCGCGACCGAGCTCGCCCACATCCACCTTGGCGCCCGGCCACTCATGCGCATGTCGGACGAGGCCAGCAGCGACGGGATTCGCGAGGACGTAGGCGATCTTCTCCACCACCGCCGCGCGCGTCAGCAGGCGCACGACGCTCGGGGCCTCGTGGTCCCACACCGGTCCTTCCCAAGTGCGGAGCACCTTGGTACCGAGCGCGACGATGCGATGGAAGAACTGCAGGAAGCGCGGC
Organism: Sorangium sp.; assembly: GCA_025924095.1. Classification (GTDB taxonomy): domain Bacteria; phylum Myxococcota_A; class Polyangia; order Polyangiales; family Polyangiaceae; genus Sorangium. The sequence goes on along the minus strand of JAICEP010000190.1, from coordinate 9,077 downwards.
AGGACGCCCGTCACGTCGGTCACAATTAGGTGCAGATGCGTTGACATCGCACAGATGGCATGGACCTGGAGACCGTAGCGACGCGCGGAGACCGCGAGGGCATAAATCAGGAGCTGGGTGATGGCTACGTCGGGCCGAAAGAGCAGGTGCCGGCGCAGGACGCGCCGGGTGATCATGTACGTGGCGCCGGGAGCGATCTCGCGGGGCTGGCTCATGGCCGGCGCACACCAACAAACACCGTGCCAGTGTTGTGGTGAATTATTTCGAGGAGTTACCCCCCTCGCTGGGATGGCGGCCGCGTTCCATGGGTGGCGGCCGCCAGGACGCCCGCCTGGGGTCACCCCAGGTCCGGGTCACCCCAACCTGGATGGATCCCCCCCAACCTGGGTCGGGTTACCCGCCCGCCCGCGCCCCAACCCGGGTCGGGTCACCCACCCGGGTCACCCGCTCCTCAACCTCCCCAATCTCGGTCGGGCGTCACTCAACTCATCCAAGACTGCCGGCGACGCGCCGCCGGGCCGCCCGAGTTCCTGACACGGGCCTACGACACAGCCTCAACCCGGGTCGGGTTGCCGCCCGGGTCGGGTTGCCGGGTTGCCCGTCGGTTTGCCGGGGTCGGGTTACCGGTTGCCAACCTGGGTCGGGTTGCCGTTGCCGTTGACGGGTCGGGTTGCCGGTTGCCAACCTGGGTCGGGTGGGGCGTCAAACGAGCAGCGCCGGGATCCGGTCGGGCCCGAAGGCGGCTGCGCCGCGCGGCGCCGTCGAGAACATCGGCCGCTGGGTCGGATCGCTCCGCAACGCCGGGAATCGCTCGAGCAGGAGCGAGACCCCGATCCGCGCCTCCATCCGCGCGAGCGGCGCCCCGACGCAGTAGTGCGGGCCCACGCCGAAGCTCAAGAGCCCTGTGGGCCGCCGCTGGATGTCGAAGACCTCCGGGCGCGGGTAGGCCTCCTCGTCGTAGTGGAGCGCGGTGAGCGACACGTAGAGGAGCGTCCCCGCGGGCACCGTCTCACCGCCGATCGTCGCCTCACGCTCCACGAACCGCACGATCCCCGTCGCGTTGCTGCACCAGCGCATCGCCTCGTCGATGGCCTGCGGCAGGAGCGAAGGCTGCTGGCGCAGCTGGCCCATCGCGTCAGGGTGCGCGAGCAGCGCCACGAGCAGATTGGCGAGCATCCAGCTGGTCGTCTCGTAGCTGCCGAGGATCAAGCTGAGCACGACCCCCTCGCACGCCTCCACGCCGCCCAGCCCCTCCGCGGCGAGCGTCCGCGCGATCTCGCCGAGCAGCGTGTCGCCCGGATTCGCCACCTCGCGCTCCGCGATCTCCCGCAGCTGCGCGCCCATCGCGGCGTGGGCCCGCCGCCCCTCGGCCACCAGGACGGGATCCTGCGGCGCCATGGCGCTGCGGATCATCTTGCGAATCAGCACGTCATTCTCGGCGATCCGCTCCTCCGGCATCCCGAACAGGGCGCTCGTCACGCCCATGGGCATCGAGATCGCGAAATCGTCGACCAGGTCCGCCTGCTGCTTCCGCGCGAGCCTGTCCACGATCCTGCGCGCCACGGGGGTCACGATCGTCTCCTCGTAGCGGTTGACCACGCGCGGGGAGAGGACCGCGTTGAAGATCCGCCGCATGCGCGTGTGCGACGCGCCGTCGAGCGCCACGAGCGCCCCTTTCATGATCCCGATGTCGTAAGCTCGATTACTGAACGTCTCGCTGTCGCGCAGCACGGCGGTCACCTCGGCGCCGCGGAGCACGACGGTCACGCCGAGCCCCTCATCGAAGTAGATGGGGTGCTCCTTCGCCGCCGCGGCGAGATAGACCCCGAACGCGGAAGGATCCTCCGTGGTGAAGGAGAAAAGGCTCGTGCGAGGTAGCATAGTTAAATTTTGGTATTCGATTTCGAAGTATCAATCAAGCCGCATTGCCGCGCGCCTCGACGCAAGCTCGCCGGGACGAGCGCGTCGTGCGCCGGCCTGTCAGACGTCCGTCCGGCGTGCGCATCCCTGTGGGTGGCGCCCCTGCCCTGCCACAGCCACACCGCGCGTGTGGTTATCGGCTCCGCTCTCGATGAGCTATCGAGAAGCACCACGCGGCGAAGTGAGGCAGCACGTCCTCCAGGCGACCTTGCCGATTCCAGCGTCCGGGCGCGCCCGTCGCCCTCTCGTGCAGGCGCACCTCCGCCACCCCGTGGATCGCGGCCCGCCCGCGGGGCTCCGCGCCGCGGGGGATACGATGCGATGCGCCGGCGGCGACGAGCTCGCTCGCAGCGTCCGCGACGTCCGCGACAAACGCGGTTAAGATCCTCGAACGAGGTTCAATTTATGAGATTGCTTGTCTCGATCGACTCTTGGGGTGCGCGGTTGCTCTCGGTGCTGGCGCTCGCGCCCGCCCTGGGCTGCGGCAGCGACGTCATGACCGAGGAAGGCTCGGGCGGAGGCGGGGGCGCAGGATCGCACGGGAGCACGGCGGAAGGCCCGGCCGCAAGCTCGGGCGAAGGCGCCTCCGGGAGCACGGGAACCGCGCCACCGGAAGGCTTCCCGTTCGCGTGCGACGATCCCGAGCCCATCGTCGTCGCCGGCCAGAACACCGGGTACGTGCGCTGCGCCGGCGGCTGGATGCACCGCGCTGAGATCGTCGCCTGCCCGAGCCCGCTCCCGCGCGCCGAGGCGTGCCCGGAGCCGAGCGACAACCCCGGTGCCTGCTCTTCCGACGCCGACTGCACGGAGCAGCCCCACGGCCACTGCGACCCCGTTGCCGGAAACGATGCGCTCCCGGGGTGCTTCTGCCAGTACGGATGCACGATCGATGCCGACTGCACCGAGGGACAGATCTGCCTGTGCGGCGATCCGGTCGGGCGCTGCGTGCCAGCGCTGTGCACCAGCGATCAGGACTGCGGCAGGCTGCTCTGCTCGAGCTACGTCCTCAACCCGGGTTGCGGCGGGACCGGCTTCGCATGCCAGACGCCCACCGACGAGTGCGCCGGCGACGACGATTGCCCAGGGGAGCAGGAGTGCTCCCTCGCGGCGCTGCGCCACGCCTGCGCGCCGTCGACCTGCGCGATCGGCCGGCCGTTCCTGGTGGACGGGGTCGAGCGCACCGCCGAGCCCGCCGCGCGCGACGACTGGCGGGCCGCCGCGCCAGACGCGCCGCCCCGCCGTGACGGGCTCTCGGCCGAGCAGCAGACGGCGCTCGCCGATCACTGGACCCGCGCCGCCCTCCTCGAGCACGCGTCGATCGCCGCGTTCGCCCGCTTCGCGCTCCAGCTCCTGTCGCTCGGCGCGCCGCCGGAGCTCGTCGGCGCGGCGCAGGCGGCCATGGGCGACGAGGCCGAGCACGCGCGCATGTGCTTCGAGCTGGCCAGCGCGTTCGCCGGCCGCGGCATCGGCCCGGGGCCCCTCGCCATCGACGGCGCCCTCGGCGGCGAAGGCGCCCGCGCGATCCTCGTGACGACCCTCCGCGAGGGGTGCATCGGCGAGACCATCGCCGCGATCGAGGCGGCAGAAGCCGCCCTCCACGCGACCGATCCCGTGATCCGGCGCGCCCTCGAGCAGATCGCCGAGGACGAGACGCGGCACGCCGAGCTCGCCTTCCGGTTCGCCGCCTGGGCCATCGAGCGCGACCCCTCCCTGGCGAGCGCCGTCGTCGACGAGCTCGCCGCCGCCGCCTCGGAGCCCGCCGCCCCGGGCGAGGCCGACCGCGGCGGCCTGCTCGGCTTCGGCGTGCTCTCGCCGCAGCACCGGCGGGAGATCCGGCAGCGCGCGCTCGCGCAGGTCATCGCGCCCTGCGCGCGGGCGCTGCTCGTGCGCGGCGGCGAGCGCAGCGGCCCGCGCCCCGCGGCCGGCCCTCAGCGCGAGGCGACCGAGAGCTTGGCGACGAACAGCTGACCGCCCGCGGCGTCGACCTGACAGTTCAGGAGCGGGAAATCGGCGCCCGAGGTGCCCGCCAGGAAGACGTCCGTCCCGGAGATCGCCAGCGCCTGGATCTGCTGGAGCTCCGGGCCGCCAAGCGCGTCGAGCCACTCGACCTCGCCGCCCGAGGCCCTGAGCCGCGCGAGGAAGATGTCCCCCTGGCCGGCGTCGCCGCTCACCTCCGTGTCGTCGATCGTCATCTGCCGCTGGAAGTGCCCGGCCACGATGACCCGCCCGAGCGCGTCGATCCCGACGGCCTGCGCCGACTGAGCCCCGCTGCCCCCGAGGTGCTTGGCCCACGTGGCGACGCCGCGCCGGTCGAGGTGCGCCGCAAAGCCGTCCTCCTCCGTGGCGACGAGCTCGCCGGCGAGATCGATCTGCCCCTCGAACGAGCCGGCCAGGACGACGCCGGCCTCGTGCACCGCGACGGCGCCGGCGCGCTGATCGCCGCGGAGGGGAGAGTAGTGTCGATACCAGAGGCCCGCGCCATCGGCGCTCGATCCGTCGCAGACCCAGGACGCCGGGAACGAGGCGAGGAGGAAATCGGTCCCCTCCGCGACCGCGTCGTCGGGCGGCAGCCCGCGCTCGAAGCCGGGGAATCCGACGTTCACGCGGCCCTCGAAATCGGCGACGACAAAGGCCTCTCCGGAGGAGACGCGGAGCGCGCGGGGCCGGTAGCGCGCCCCCTCGCGGCCCGAGAAGACACCGCTGCATGGCGTCAAGAGGGTCTGTCCATCGTAGCTGGAGAACCCCATGTCCGCCCCGCCCTGGAGCGACGTCAGGACGAAGACGCGGTCGCCCTCCACGGCCACCGCCTTCGCCTCGTCGGGGCCGCTCGACCCGTGCGTCACGCACGCCGCGACCCCGCCCGGATCGTTCTTGTCGAGCCGCGCCACGAACGCGTCGCCGTCCCCGGCGCCCTCGGGCGCCCCGCAGTCCGCGCCGAACGACAGGCTGCCCGTGAAGTCGCCCGCGACGTAGACGCTGCCCTCGCCCAATGCGATCGAGGTCGCCTGATGGGTGCGCGTCGCGGTGTCGTTCTCCGCGTTCCCGAAGCGCTCGCTCCACACGTGGTTCCCGTCGCGCGCGAGGTGCACCACGAAGACGTCCTTGCCAGCGCCTCCCGCCGTGAGCGGCGCGCCGCCGGCGACGGTGAGGTCCCCCTTGAAGCCGCCCGCCAGCCACAAGGTACCGTCGCCGTCGGCCGCGATCCCGCCGAGCGTGGTGTCGGCGTCGCCGAACGACATCGCCCACTGGCACGTGTAGCCGGGCTCGCTGACCGTCCCGCCCCCGACGCCCAGCTCGTTGACCGGCTGGATGCCGGCGATCTCCGCGCAACTCGCGCCGCCCGCCGCGACGAGGGCGGTCGCCAGCCAGAACCGCGCGCGCCGATCTAGCCTCATCGTCATCAGAATACCCCGACGACAGCACCGCCGAGGATGCCCGGCGCGATCTGCACGCGAGCGCTCGCGCGCGGGCCGTCCGCGGGCAGCGTCAGCCAGAGGACGGCCGTGCCGGCGAGCGCCGCGCCCGCGGCAATGAAGGAGAAATCGGAGACGGTCGCGTAGGACATCGCCCTTCTGGCCAGATCGGGCACCGGCTGCGCGCAGTCCAGGTAACGCCCCGGTTCCCTGCACGTCGTCCTGGCTTTGTCCTCGACCTTGTCCCACGTGGAGATCGCCAGCCCCCCGAACGTGCTCCCGAGCGCGATGCCCGCCAGCGTGAGCCCGCCGGTCACCCACATCAGGTTCCGGTGGATCGAATCCGGCCTCTGGCCGTACGGCATCGGCCCGCGGCGCTCCAGGTCGGCGGCAAGAGGCGCCGGCGCCGCCGCGTGGGGCTGGAGCGCCCTCACGTGGACCTCGATAAGCTCTCCCGGTTGCCTCGCCTCGACCTCGCGCGAGAAGGTCTGCCTGCCGGGCGCGCTCGCGCTGACCCGGTGCTTCCCCGGCTCGACAGGGCGCGCCGCCCCGAGCTCCCGCTCCGCCACCCCGTCGAGCGTCACCGCGAGCCCCGGCAGCGCCTTCACCTCGTCGGACACGAGGATCGCGAGCCTCGGGAGCTTCTGCGCGATCGCCGCCGCGCGCTCGCGCGCCTCGGCGCCCCGCTTCGCGTCGCCGCCCGCCGCCTCCGCCACGTCGATCTCGGTGTAGAGCGCCCACGCGCTCGCGAGGCGCCCGGCGCGCTCGTGGCACCCGGCGAGCTCGAGCTTCGTCTCGGTCGACGGGCGCAGCCGCTCGCTCTCCTCGAGCTTCGGACAGGCCGCGTCCGGCCGATCGTTCGCCAGGAGCGCCTGCGCTTCCCGGCGCAGCGCGTCGGCCCGCGCGCGCTCCGCGATGGTCGGCTCGGCCCAGGCTGGGACCGCCGGCGCCGAGGCGGCCAGCGCCAGGAGGAGCCCGAGCGGAGCGCGGCCGAGGGCGCTCCGCGCCGCGCGCCCCGCGCTGCCCGCGGAGCGGCGGGGTCCTCTGCAGATCTCTTCAGGCATCGAGTCCCCTGGGCGGCCGGCGAGCAGCGCCTGCGTCAGGTCCGTGCGCTGGACCGCGACGACCGATAACAGGGCACCGCGAGGAGCGCCAGGCCGAAAGGCCCCGTGGGCTGGCCGCCGCGCCGGTGCCCGAGGAGGGCGCGCGGCGCGGCGCAGACGGGCGCGCCGCGTGGCGTGGAAGGGCCCGCGCCCGCCTGAGGCGCCCCCGCGCGGCGCGGCCGCACGCCCCGCGTTCCGCTTCGACCCCTGCGGCCTTTGCGCTAGCTTTCCGCCCTCGATTCCGGTCTCGTCCCTGGCTCCCGCGTCATCGAGCGTGCCGGCTGGAGCGCTCCCGCGAACAGGTGCCCTGATGTCCTCCGTGCCCGCCCCCAAGAAGAAGCGGTCCAAGAAGAGCGCGCCCTCCCTGCCCCGGCAGGACGAAGAGTGGATCGGCGGCTTCTTCTCCCTGCGCGCGTTCGTGCACGAGGGCGACGAGGCGTACCGTCCCGAGGCGGTCGTCTGGATGACCGAGCGCGGCTTCGTGCTGAGCTGCGCCGCGCTGCGCCCCGGCGACGTCGTCGCGGGCGCGGTCGACAGCTTCGAGGCCGCCGCCAGGGGCCCCCTGGAGGGGCAGCCGCGCCTGCCCGAGCGCGTGCGCGTGGCCTCGCCCGCGCTCGCCGACGCGCTGAGGGCGCGGCCCGGCCCGGCGATCGAGGTCCGCGTCGCGCCGACGCCGGAGATCGACGTCGTGGCCGAGGACCTCGAGGCGCACCTCGGCGCGCGCGACGGCCGCCTGACGCCGAGCTTCCTCGGCGGCGGCATCGAGGCGCCGGCGATGGCGTCCTTCTTCCGCGCGGCGGCCGCGCTCTACCGCGTGACGCCCTGGAAGACCGTGCCCAGCGACGCGGACATCATGGCGCTGTCGATCCCGTCGCTCGGCGCGCGCGACCTCGCGCTGTGCGTCGTCGGGCAGGCCGGCCAGAGCCACGGCGTGCTCCTGTTCGAGAGCGCGCGCGGGTTCGAGCTCTACCTCGCGGAGACCGCGAAGCTGCCGGACGCGCCGCCCGCGTCGCTGCCGGCGAGCTTCTTCTCGCTGAGCTTCGACCGCGCGAGCGACCTGCACCCCGCGCTGCGCGCCGAGGTCGCCGAGCAGCGCTGGGAGCTGGCCGGGCCGGACGCCTACCCCACGCTCGCGATGGTGGACGAGGAGCTGATCGGCCGCAAGCCGACGCCGAAGGAGCTCACCGCCTCCGAGGCGCTCGCGCTCGGCCTGGTCGAGCTGATGAAGCGGCGCAAGGAGATCACGAAGGCCTTCCGCGGCGGCGACCCGGTGGAGGCGAGCTACGTGGTGGAGACGCACGGGGGCCCGGTGGAAGTGCTGTTCCGCGCGCCCCACCCGGAGCGGAGCTGATCCCGCCGGTCGGACGGTAGCGCGCGCGGACGAGCGCGGCGGCGCACGCGGCCGAGCGCGTGATCAGGCCGCGGAGGCAGGCCGTGGAGGGGCGCCGGCCTCAGCGGGCGACGAGCCGGTAGAGATCGGCGTTCACGATGAACTCGCAGACGACGTTGCCGAACTGGAGGATGTCGCCGCTGCGGAGGGGCGCGCCATCCCCGGCCGGCGTGAGGAGCCGGTCGTTCAGGAACGTGCCGTTGGTGCTCTTCCTCGCGTGGAGCATCGGGGTGTCCGCGATCAGGACCGAGATGTGAGCCTGGACCTTGGAGACGGACGGATCGCGGAGCACGATATCGCTGTTCAAGGCGCGCCCGATGAGGATGCGATCCTGCCAGGGGCTCTCCGGGCGCTTCGCCACCGGCAGGAGCTCGCAGCCGTGGGACGCGACGGTCATCCCCGACGAGATCCGGTGGCGGCACACGGCCGGTTGATTGCTCGATCCGGGCGAGGTGCCGGCAAAGACGGTCTTGAACGACGGGGGGGGCTGGTCCTCGGGGCCGAGCTCCCGGAGCAGCCACGCGTGAGGGTACCTCCGGTCGAAGGCCATCCGTGAGAGCGCCCGGCTCTGGGCACAAAGCGTCGCGAAGGTCAACATGAGAAGGTCTTCCCCGAGTTCCGTGCTGTTCGAGCGGGCGGCGCCCACCCAACCAGCGCACCGCCCGCTCACCAGGGCCCGATAGGCATTTATACATCAGTCCACGACGGGATCACCGGGGGCCACGACACGCCCTGGGTGGAACGATGCAACCTCCGGCCCCGTGCGGACTACACTGTCAGCGCTCGCCATACCTTGCTCCCACGCGACTCACATCCAGCGCGCACGGCACACCTGCAAGGCCCCCGGCCGGCGGCGGCGCCGTCAGGCACGCCGATCCAAGCAACGATCGACAGGCGAGCGAGGCGAGAGGCCGAAGAGCCGATGGAGATCGCCCACGTACGACACCGCACCTCCCTTCCTGTTGCCGCCGCCGCGAATACAGACACACGAAACAATTGCACTCGCACCATTGCGCTCGTGGAGATTCTCACGCTGGACTCGAGATCGCGAGCCTTGCGGATGACGTCTTCCACGGGACGAACCCCCAGGAGGGGCCCTGTTCGGTCGCGGCAAGGCAGGCCTCGCGCCGCGCTTCAGCCGGCTCCCGGTCCTGCTCTGTTGGAAGCCGGCGTATCCGGCGCCGAGCGCCGTCACGTTCGACCCCTGCGCCCCTGCCCCGCCCGTCTGGCCGCCGGCGGCGCCGTCCCCCT
>JAICEP010000189.1 GCA_025924095.1 Sorangium sp. | reverse complement strand
CCCCGACAGTGACGGCGGCCCGACCTCCTTTGAAGAACCCGGCGGGGTCGGCGGTGGCGCTCCACGCAGTCTCTCCCTCGCAGGGGACGCTCGCGGATGCGAACCCGACCGTCTCAAGGTGCCCGAGCACGCGCTGTCGGACCTCCACGAAGACGTCCACGATCACCGGGCGCGAGCACGTCACCGTCCCCGACACGACCGCCGTCCCCGCAGCGGGATCGAAGCTAGCCCTCGGGTCGATCGTGACTTCGATGTCGAGCGGAGGTGGGGCGAGATCCATCGTGAACACGAGACCGCCGCCGGACCCGCTCCCGAACGACCCCACCATGATGAGGTACGTGGTACCGGCAGTGGCGTTGAAGACCACGCGTGACTGCAGGCTGCCAGCATCGTCATTGCATACGAGCTGGGTCAGATCGCCCTGGTTTCCTGTGTAAACCGACACAGTCGTATCATATTCGCTCCCGAACGTATTCGCTTCGACAAGCACATCGATGTCCGACGTCGGCGTGAAGGAGTACCATACCGTTGGCCCGTTTCCGACACAATCGGGGTCGTCGGGCGCCGTGGTCGCATCGCTCGTGCTGAGGGTGTCTGTGAAAGGAAGCTGCGGGACGACGGTTGCGGATGTGATCTCGTCGTTCGGTGGCGCTGCGTGGGCTGCTCGGGCCGGCAAAAGCAGGATCGCGAGCACCAGCGCAGCCCACATGACACCGAACAGGCGCCGGCCAGCTGAGCATTCTCCACTGCCTGTGCGCCTGCGCCGGCGCTGCCGCGATAAAATGCCCGCCGAATGAGTGATAAAATGTGTTGAAGAAGCGGCGCTTCCCGGCGCCGGGTCGATTTCAATTTTCACAGCCACCCCCATTGAACCTGAATGTCAGGATTTAACCCTTCAGCCATGCTTGTCAAGCATCCGGGGGTGAGGCGCTGATGCTCGAACCGTCAACCGGTCCATACGGTCCGGACGCCTCGGATTTCGCAGTCGGCATTCAGCCTGCTTCGTGTCCGGGGCGCTTCAGGTGAGGGCTGGCTCTCGAGCACACTCCCGATCCTGAAGGAGGAAGGATCGGCCAATCTGTGTGAGAGGCTCGCGAATCCGCACCAACGCGCACCGTCGCGACCCTACGCGCGGCACGCCCGAGAGCACCGCGCTCCATCTCGTCGTGCGCGAAAATCCCGGGACGTTTCTGGCAACCGTGGGCGACGCGCGCAATAGCCCAGCAGCTGAAGCGGCAGCAAGAGCAGGTCTTACACCCTGCAACAGCAACGGGTTGCCCACGAGCCCGTGTCTCGTCGCATGGGATATGACGATCGCCACATGGACGAGTCTCACCCTCCTCCTGGAGAGCTGCAACATGCGCCCTGAGCGCCAGGCCTATGCGGGAAGCTGGCCATGGCCCAAGGCGTTCGCCGCCCCTGATCTCCCTGCTGCACTGGCGCTGACGCACGATGCGTCAACCCATCACCGACCGCGCTGCTCGCGCAAAAACCAGTGAGACAACACACAATCAGTGGGACAACACACAATGGCAACAATCCTGTGCGGTCTCCCAACGGACGACCCAGCCCGATCGAGCTCGTGCTCCGCTCGTGCGGACCGCTTCCGCTGCCGTGAGGCCAGCTCAGCTGCCTCCGCGAGGCCGTTGCCGGTGCCCACCGGCGATCGTCGAGCTGCGTACGCATCGGCAGGCATTGCTGTCCGCCCCGGCACATCCGAACCAGGCGGCTCAAGCTCTCGGCTACCCACACGCTCAAGGACGCACCTTGTCCCCGGTTCTCGCCCATTTCCCCCGTCGGCCGGCCGGCCGCCCGCAGCCGAGAACTGGGCCCTCGGGATCGGCCTCTGGTACCGGCATGCGAGCCCATGGCCAACCTGGTGCTCGCCGTGCTCACCGCCCGCCGTATCGCGCGCAACGCGGCGCCGCTCGCGTGCGCCCTCGCCCTCGGGGGGCTCGTGGTCCTCGACGCGGCCGAGCGCCTGCCGCAGGTCGCGGCCGCGGCGGCGCTGCTCGTGCTGCTCGCGGCGCTCGTCCAGCGGGCGCGGCGGCGCGCGGCCGCCATCGAGGCGAGCGCGCTGCTCGACCTCGAGGTCGGCGCCCTCCTCGTCGTCGCGACGTTCGCCGCGGTCCTCCGCGTCGACGGCTCGCTCGACGGCGACGCCCACGCCGCCCTCTACGTCGTCATCGCCCTCGTGAGCGCCTTCGCCCGCCCCGCGGCGTCGCTCCTCGTCGCGATCGCCGCCGCTGTCCTCGAGATCGCCGTCCGCTCGGCCATGGCCGCGCGCGGCGCGCCGATCGCGTGGGGCGCCGCCGCGCCGCACATCGGCTTCATGGCCGTCTTCTCGGTGCTGAACGCGGCCGTCCTCCGCGCCGAGATCAGCCGCGTCCGGAAGGCCTCCCACACCCGCCTCCAGGCCGAGATCGAGCGGCTCCGCGACGACGCGCGCAGCTACCGCCTCCTCTCCGCCCCGGCCCAGGCGCGCGGCGCGGCCCAGAAGGGCGACGACGAGCGGCTCGCCCGCTCCGGCGTCGAGGAGATCCACCAGTCGGTGCTCTTCGCGCTCCGCCTCCTGCGCGAGTCGCTGGACCTCTACACCGCGATGCTCCTCTGGCAGAACGACGCCGGCACGCACCTGCGCATCAGCGAGCTCGCGAGCGACGCCCCGAACCTCTCGGAGGGCCCGTTCCTCTCGGGCGACGGCGTCTTCGGCGCGGCGATCACGCAGCGCGCGCCGGTCGTCATCGGGGGCCTCAAGCCCGGCTACAAGATCCCCTACTACGTCGGCCCCTCCCCGGTGCGCGCCGTCTGCGCGCTGCCGGTGTTCGAGCACGGCAAGCTCCGCGGCGTGCTCGTCGTCGATCGCGTCGAGGACCGGCCGTTCTCGCCGCGGGAGCTCGAGCTCATCGACGAGGCGTGCCGCTACGCCGTGCGCGCCATCCAGAACGAGCGCGTCTTCGTCCAGCTCGAGCGCGCCAAGGTGGAGCAGGGCAAGCTCTACCGCGCCGCCGAGGCGCTCGGCGCCGCCACCACGGAGCCCGGCGTCATCGAGGCGGGCGTCACGAGCGCCCGCGAGATCACGTCGGTCGATTTCGCCGCGGTGACGCTCTACGACGAGGCGCAGAAGGTCCACGAGATCCGCGCCGTGAGCGGCGACGGGGGCGCCGAGCTGACCGGGCAGCGCTTCCGCCACAACGCGGGGCTCGTCTCGATGGTGCTGCAGAACCGGCACCCGCTGCCGTACCGCGGCGAGTACGACGAGAAGCGGCAGATCGTCTTCACCCGCCGCGTGACGCCGCCGTCGATGCCATCGATCATCGTGCTCCCGCTGGTCGTGCACGACCGGCCGCTCGGCACGCTGGTCCTCGGCTCGCGGCGGCGCGCGGCCTTCACCGACTCGGTGCGGAGCACGCTCGAGGTGCTCGCGAGCCACATGGCCGTGTCGCTCTCGAACGCGCGGATGATGCGGCGCCTCGAGGAGCTCGCGACGATGGACGGGCTCACCGGGCTGCTCAACAAGCGGGCGATGCTCGAGGTGGCCGACCAGAAGATCACGGCGGCGCGGAGGTTCTCGCGGCGGCTCTCGGTGCTCGTGACCGACATCGACCACTTCAAGAAGGTGAACGACACGTACGGCCACGACGTGGGCGACGTGATCATCAAGGGGCTCGGCGACGTGCTCCGGCGCGCGAAGCGCACGACCGACGCGGTCGCGCGCTTCGGCGGCGAGGAGTTCGTGGTGATCTGCGAGGAGACGGACGCGCGCGGCGCGATGCTGCTCGCCGAGCGCGTGCGCGAGGAGCTCGAGCGGACGACGTTCCACGCGGCCGGGAGCGGCGGCCCGGTGCAGTGCCAGGTCACCTGCTCGATCGGGATCGCCACCTACCCCGAGGCGGGCAGCACGTGGGAGGAGCTCTTCAAGGCCGCGGACGAGTCGCTCTACGTCTCGAAGCGGTCGGGCCGGAACCGCTCCACGGCGTGGTCGCCCGCGAACCGGTCGGGCAGCGGGCACCCGCCCGCGGCCGAGGCGACCGCGCCGGCGAAGCCCGGGACGGAGGCCCTGTCGGCGAGACCCCCGGCGGCGAGCACGAGACCCCCGGCGCCGGCGAGCACGACGGTGCGGCCCCCGGCGCCGGCGAGCACGACCGCGAGGCCCCCGGCGCCGGCGAGCACGACCGCGAGGCCCCCGGCGACGGCGCCCGCGCCGCAGCGCAGGCCGTCTGCGGCGGGCGGCGGCTCGGCGCCCGCGGGGCACGACGGCGCACCGCCCGGCGGGAAGCGCGCCGCGGCCTCCTCGCTCTCGCCGACGCCGGCCAGGACGCCCGGTGAGGCCGAGCCTCGGAGCAAGCCGAGGCGTCCGCCCGAGGTCGATCCCACGAGCAAGCCGAAGACCGCGGCCTGACGGGGCGCGCCGCTTGCGGCGCCAGCGCGGCGGGAACATAAGCCACCTCGGCGCGGCGAGGCGAAGCCAAGGAGGCGCGATGAGCTCGGACCCGGATCGCGACGACCCGAAGGAGGATCTCAAGCAGGGGCTGAGCCTGCTCTGGCGCGCGGCGCGCAAGACGGCCGTGGACCTGCGCAAGGACATCGATCGCACGAGCGTCGGCAAGGCGATCGACGACGCCGGGCGCGAGCTCGTGCGGGCGGCGTCCAACGTGGTCGGCCGGCTCGGCGCCGAGCTGAGCAAGGAGCCGCCGCCGGCGCCGCCGCGCGAGGACCGCCCCGAGGGCGGCGCCGGGCCCGACGCGCCCGCGGCGCGGCCCACCGGGCCCACCCCGGAGGATCCCGGGTTCCGCATCGCGGTCGACCCGGAGGACAAGGACGAGAAGCCCCGCTGAGGGCGGGCTTCACGGGGGGCCGGCCGCGGTCGTGGGGCGCTCGGGGCGCGGTGCGGCGAGCGCCGCGGCGGTGAGCCCGTCGGCCTGCACCACGCACGCCTGGACCGGCCGGCCCAGCGACGCGCGCCCCGCCACGGCCCCGCCCTGCGCGTCGAGGAACGAGATCCCGCCGCGCGCGTCGCACAGCGCGAAGCCGCCGACATAGGCCGCCCCGCCGAGGAAGTCCGCCTCTCCCGTGTGGGCCCACGCGAGCTCGCCCGAGCGCGCGTCGAGGCCGACGGCGGCCCGGTAGTACGTCGCCGCGAAGCGCTCCGCCTCGACGCCGGGCGGCCCGGATGCGCGGGGGCGGGCGTAGAGCCGTACCCTGTCCTCGGCCGAGGCGATGGGCGCGAGCACCTCGGTCCCGTCGGTCATCCAGACCGGCGCCCCGGGCAGCTCGCGCGCTGGCAGCCGCGCCGTCGACGCGTGCCCGGCCGCGCCGAGCCCGATGGCCTCGTCGAGGCGCGTCGCCGCCGCGCCGCCGCCGAAGAAGACGGCGCCGCCGAGCAGGAAGGCGCGGCTCACCTCGGTGCGGAGGAGCGCCCGCGCCACCTCGCCGCCCGTCTGCAGGTCGAAGACGGTGACGTACCGCCCCTGCCAGGGCAGGAACGCGTAGCGCCCCACGACGGCCGGCACGCCGATGGTGGCGGAGTCCTCGATCTGGCGCTGCACCATCCCGTCGTGGCCGATGGCGAGCACCACGCTCAGGGTGCCGGTGGTCGACACGAGCGACACCACGGTGGTCTCTCCGTCGTCGCCCGCGCCGCGGAGCCTGCCGCCGGCCCTCCGCGTCCAGAGCAGCTGGCCTGTGCGCGCGTCGAGCGCGAACAGCTCGCCCTGGCCGAGCCCGACGACGACGCTCCCCGCGACGGCCGGCCGCGCGTCGAGCGGGTGCGCGAAGGTCCACGCCGGGCCGCCGCCGAGCGGCACCCCGACGAGCTGGCGCGCCCCTGAGCCCGCGACGACGCCGACCGCCACGTCGGCGCCGAGGGGGATGGGCCTGCCGGCGAAGCGCTGCTGGAAGGCCGCGATGCCGGCGCCGCCGTCGTCCTTCCAGCGCGGGTCGAAGGCCTCGCCCTGCGTCTGTCCGCCGCCGCAGCCGCCGGAGAGGGCCGCGATCGCGACGCCCGGCGCGAGGACGAGCGCGCGGGCGCGGGCGGCGGCGCGGGGCGAGCGCGGGGGTCGCATGCGAGGAGTCCTGCGGCGGTCGTAGCGCGGCTCCGGTTGGCCGAGCAAGGAAGCGTCGGGGCGGCCGGGGGCGACGCAAGCGCACGAGGGGTGCGGCGAGCTACCGCGGGCGCTCCTCGCGCTCGCCCCCGCCCCCGGTCCTCGAAGGGGGCGTGCTAGAAGGCCCGCGTGCACTTCACCATCTGTCACGAGCTCGACGCGCCCCTCGACGCCATCGAGCTCGCCGTGCTCTCGCCGGAGCTCGGGCCGCGGCTGGCCAGGAAGGTCGCCTCCATCGAGAGCGTCGTCACGATCGAGCACGCGCTCCACGACGGCGAGCTCCTCCGCATCCTCCGCTTCCAGGCGAGAGCGCCGCTGCCGATCTTCAAGGGCTATCCCGTCGCCAAGGACGCCATGTCCTGGGAGGAGCGCTCGACCTACCGGCTCTCCGATCACGCCTCCACCTGGCAGGTGAGCCCGAAGGAGCAGTGGCGCAGCTACTTCCGCTCCACAGGCACGTACCAGCTCGAGCGCCTGCCCGAGGGACGCACCCGCCGCCGCGTCGACGGCGACATCGAGATCCGGCTGCGCCTGCTCGGCCCGCTCGTCGAACGCCTCGCCCTCGCCGAGGTCCAGCGGACGTACGACGCCGAAGCGGATACCCTCCGGGAGCTCGTCAGCGCATGAACGACCTACCCCGCCCCCAAAGCCCCGCCCGCCGCGCCCCCTTCGCCCGCGCCGCCGCGCTCCTCGGCGTGTACGCGACCGCCGCGACCGCCGCGCTCGCCGCGCTCGCCGCGCCGACCGCCGCGCTCGCCGCGCCGACCGACGGGCCCTCGCAGCCGATCCCGGATCCGGGCAAGGCCGTCGCCAGCAGCGACGACACCTCGGCCATCGCGCTGAACCCCGCGAACCTCTCCTTCCTGCCAGGCACCGAGCTCCGGTGGACCTGGGTCTCCACCGGCTCGGCCTCGCCGCTGCCGGCGCGCGGCCACTCGATCGCGCTCGGCGTGCCGCTCTGGTACGTGTCGACCGGCCTGCGCTTCGACTTCCTCGACCCGCCCGAGGCCGCGGCGGCGCCGCTCGACAGCGCCGCGCGCTGGGTCCGCTGGGGGCTCGCGCTCGACACAGGCCCGGGCTTCGCGTTCGGGACGACGCTCGGCTGGGGCAGCTCCGACGCGCCGGCGCTCGACGGGTACTTCTCGCTCACGAGCGGCGTCACCCTCCGGCCCTTCACCTGGCTCTCGCTCTCGGCCGTCGCGCGCGACTGGAACCGCCCCGAGAGCCGCCTCCGCGTGGCCCTCGAGCGCAGCTACGATCTCGGCATCGCCGTGCGACCCGTGGGCGGCCGCCGCGCGCTCGAGATCGGGCTCGAGACCGCCTACGTCGAGGACAGCGACCCCGACGAGAGCGGCGCCTGGACGCCGCGGGCCACGCTCGGCCTGCGGGTGCCCTACGTCGGTACCCTCCGGGGCGACGTGACGCTGCGCGACCTCGCGGCCGACGGCGGCCCGCACATCGCGGCCATGGCCGGGCTCGACGTCAACGTCGGCGAGCTGCAGGTCTCCGCCGGCGGCGTCTTCGGCGACGCCGTCACGAAGAGCGGCACCGGCTTCTACACAGGCGTCGCGCTCCGCAGCTTCTCCGAGCCAGGCGTCCAGCTGCCGGCCCGCGTCGTCCGCGTCCGCCTCGACTCGACCCCGGGCGTCCGCAGGCACACGCGGTTCCTCCAGCAGCTCTGGCGCCTCGCCGAGGATCCGGAGGTCTCCGGCGTCGCGCTCGTGCTCCGCGCCGAGCCGGCCAGCTCGCTCGCCCACGCCGAGGAGGTCGCCGACGCGATCCGCAACCTGCGGAGCCACGGCAAGAAGGTCCTCTGCCACCTCGAGGACGCCGGCGGGCGCTCGCTCCACGTGTGCTCGCACGCCGACGCCATCGCGATGAACCCCGCGGGGGGCCTGCGCTTCTCCGGCATCTCGTCGAGCTACTTCTACTTCGGCGGGCTCCTGAAGAAGCTCGGCGTGCAGGCCGACATCGTCCGCATCGGCGCGCACAAGCTCGCCGCCGAGCAGTTCGCCCGCGAGGGCAGCACCCAGGTCGGCAAGGACGACCACCAGGCGCTGCTCGACGAGCTCTCCGGCGCCTTCCTCGGCGAGGTGAGCGCCGGGCGCCGCATCCCCGTCGAGGAGCTCAAGCGGCGGCTCGCGCGCGGCCCGTTCCTCGCGCAGGAGGCGCGGCAGAGCGGCCTCGTCGACCTGCTCGCCTACGACGACGAGCTCGGCCGCGTCGTCGACGAGGTGATGGGGCGCTCCTCCCGCGTCGTCGACGATGACCCGGGCGACGAGGCGCCGGAGCGCTGGGGCTACTCGCCCAAGATCGCGCTCGTCTACCTCGACGGCGACATGATCGACGGCGAGAGCCGGTCGATCCCGCTGCTCGGCGTCAAGCTCGCGGGCTCGTACACGGTCGCGGGCGCGCTGCGCCGCGCGCGCGAGGACCGCAACGTCCGCGCCGTCGTGCTCCGCGTCGAGACCGGCGGGGGCTCGACGCTCGCGTCGGACGTCATCCTCCGCGAGGCGATCCTCACGGCGCGCGTGAAGCCGCTCATCGTCTCGATGGGCTCGCAGGCCGCGAGCGGCGGCTACTACGCGTCCGTCGCCGGCGGCACCCTCTTCGCGACCCGCTCCACGATCACCGGGTCGATCGGCATCTTCTACGGGAAGGTCGACGTCACCGGGCTGCTGCAGAAGCTCGGCGTCGGCCTCGAGACGTTCCGCTCCTCGCCGCGCGCCGACGCCGAGTCGCTCTACAGGCCGTTCACGGACGACGAGCGCGAGCAGCTCGGCGTCAAGGTCAAGCAGCTCTACGACCGGTTCGTCGCCCGCGTCGCCGAGGGCCGGCGCATGCGGCCCGACGAGGTCGACGCCGTCGCGCGCGGGCGCGTGTGGACCGGCGCCCAGGCCCTGGAGCGCCGGCTCATCGATCGCATCGGCGGGCTCCGCGAGGCGCTCGCCGAGGCGCGCCGGCTGGGCCGGCTGCCCGACGACGCGCCCGTCCTGTCGCTCCCCGAGGAGGACACGTCGCTCCTCGGCTACGCCCTCAGCCTGGTCGGCTTCTCGGCGCAGGCCCAGGGCGAGCTCGCGACGGCGACCCTCCCGCCCGTGATGCTCGACGCCGCGCGCGCCCTCACGCCGTTCCTCGTGTTCGGCGCCGACAGGCCGCTCGCGCGCAGCGAGTTCGCCGGGGAGATCTCGTTCGGCGTCCCCACCACGGCCCGCGAGGACGCGCCCCGAGGGCCCGCCCCGCGCGCGCAGGCGGAGCGCTGAGCCCATGGAGAAGGCCGAGGCCGCCGGCCCGCCGCTCCTCGACGCCCGCGCCGCGCGCATCGCCGTCGACGACGTTGTCGCGATCGACGCGCTGACCGCGGAGGCGCGCGGCGATCGCGTGCTCTGCGCCGGCGACACAGGCGCGCTCTTCGCGGCGCTCACCGGCATCCCGTTCTCGGCCGTCCGCGCGCCGGCGCCGGGCGCCGCGGCGGACGACGCGGCGCCCGGCGAGGCGCGCGTCGTCGCCGGGCGCCTCGAGGTCGCGGGCCGCGACGTCGCGCGCTCCGCGCACCGCGCCGCGAGCGGGGCGGCGCCGCTCGATCCGCCGCTGCCGCTCGCGTGGACCGCGGACGCCTACGTCGCGTGGAGCGCGCGGCTCTCCGGGGCCTCGCCGCGCGCGGCCGCCGAGATGGCGCCGCCCGCCCTGGCGCGGGTCGGCCTCGCGGCCGCCCGGAAGCGCACGCTCCGGACGCTGGCGCTGCCCGAGCGCCGCGCGCTCGTCCTCGCCCAGGCGATCGTGACGGCGCCGGCCGTGCTGATCGCCGAGGATCCGCTCGTCGGCCTCGACGACGGCGCGGCCGGCTTCGTCCTGGCCGCGCTCGCGGGCGCCACCGAGGGCCGCGGCGCGCTGCTCACGGCGGCGCGCCTCGACGTCGAGGGCCCTCGGGGCGTCCTGGTCCGCGGCGCCACCGACGTGCTCGTGCTCGCCGGCGGCGAGCTCGCCTTCTCGGGCACCTTCGCGGAGATCGCCGCCGGGGGCCGCGTCTACACCCTCACCGTCCGCAGCAACGCGGAGCTCCTCCGCGAGGAGCTCGCCGCCCGGGGCATCGCGCTGCGCGGAGGGCCGGCGCGCTTCTCGGCCGCGCTGCCCGAGGGCGCGACGACCCGCGACCTCGTCCTGGCCGCCACGCGCTGCCGCGCCGCGATCGTCGAGCTCACCCCCCTCTTCTGAGGGCCTTGGGTCGAGCGTCCACCGGAGCGCAGACCCAGCAGCAGCTGTGGTGCTCGGCGCAGCAGCCGCTCCGCGGGCGACGATCCCGGGGCGAGACGGCGCAGCAGCCGCTCCGCGGGCGACGATCCCGGGGCGAGACGGCGCAGCAGCCGCTCCGCGGGCGACGGTCCCGGGGCGAGACGGCGCTCGGGCCGTCGGAAAGGCGAGATCCGACGGCGCCGGCGCCGCCGAACGCTTCGGAAGGGCTGCGCCGGCGGCGACGGCCGAGGGGAACGGCTCGGAGCGCGGCTCGCCGCGGGATCATCGCGTTTCCCGGCCGTCGCAGCGCGATCTGGGGAAGCGTGGAGGCCGCTTTCAGGCTCGGCCGGCGGTCAGCCGCCTTCGAGCGGCAGAGGAGGTTCGGGCGAGGCGGGCGCCTCGGGGGAGAGCGCGTCGTCCTCCTCGGCCGCGGTCCGGCCGGGCCTGCGGCCGGACGGACGCACCTTGGCGGCGAGATCCTCGAGGCCAGCGAACGTGAAGCTCGCGGCGAGCAGCGCGGCGCCCTGGCCGAAGCTCTTGTCGCTCTTGCGCAGCGCGTTCTGCTTCGCGCGCAGCGTCGCCTCCTTCTCGCGCTCCTCGGTCGCGACCTTCGCGAGCGCCTTCTTG
>JAICEP010000188.1 GCA_025924095.1 Sorangium sp. | reverse complement strand
TCTGCACGACTGCACGAGGCGCGCTCGGCGGACTAGGATGGAGAACACCATGTCACGTGAGCGCTTCTCTCCGATTCCGATTCCGACTCCGACTCCGATGACGAGCAGGCCCGTGTCGAGGCTGTCGTACGCCGAGATCGCCCGGCTCGAGGAGCGCCGGCTGGCGCTCGGCACCGCCTCCGTGGTCGCCTGCGCCGAGCCCATCGCGGGCGGGTCGATGGCCTTCGATGGAGACGGCTCCTGGGGCAACTTCGCCGCGGGGCTCGGGCTCGATGGGCCCGTCTCCGTCGAGGAGCTCGATCGCCTCGTGGCCTTCTACACGACGCGGGGCACGGAGCCGCAGATCCACGTCTGCCCCTTCGCGCACGAGTCGCTGGTGCGCGGCCTCGCCGCGCGGGGGTTCGTGCTGCGCGAGTTCGAGAACGTGCTGGCGCGCGAGATCGCGCCGGACGAGGACCTCCGCGCGCTTGTGCCGTACCGAGGCCCCGAGGGGCTCGAGATCGTGCGCGTCGATCCGGGCGACGAGGCGCAGGTCCGGGTGTTCATCGAGGTGTCGACGAGCGGCTTCCTGGCCGAGGGCGAGCCGCTCGCGCCCGCGCTCTTCGCGATCACCCGCCGGGTGATCGCGCAACCCTGTTACGACGCGTACCTCGCGCTCGTGAACGGCGAGCCCGCCGGCGGCGGCAGCGTGGAGATCGCCGGCGACGGCGCCGCGCTCTTCGGCGCCTCGGTGCTCCCCCGGTTCCGCGAGCGCGGCATCCAGCAGGCGCTCATCGTCCGCCGCCTGGAGCGGGTGCGCGAGCGAGGTCGCCACCTGGCGTGCATCAGCGCCAGTCCCGGTATCGCCACGGAGCGCAACGCCATGAGGCTCGGGTTCTTCATGGCGTACAGCAAGGGTGTTTTTGTGCGGCGTAGCGAGAGCCCGCAGGCGCCGGCCTGAGCGTTCCCGGGCGCCGCGCAGGGCCGTCGTGGCGCCCTGCATTTGCAGGTGTGCAGCGCTGCGCTTGCAGAAGCGAAACGACCGCCCTGGACATCCATGCGAAGTGCGCGACTACGATGGAATCACGCCTGGCACGCCTGATGCTCTTATGCAGCCCAGCGTCGCTGGCGTGGCCTCTCCCCCCCCGAGGCCCCGGCGGCGCTTTTTCATTTTGTGGTTTGAACCGGTTCAGGCGCTCTCAGCGCCGCTCCCGGCGCAGATCCGCGACCGCGTTCCACACGAGCCGCAGCCCCACGTTGTCGTGCTGGGAGAGGATCGACTCGGGGTGGAACTGCACAGCCGCCATCGGCAGCTCCGTGTGCTCGATCGCCATGACGACCCCGTCCTCGGTCTCGGCCGTGACCTTCAGCGAAGAGGGAAGCGCGTCGCGCAGCGCATAGAGCGAGTGGTAGCGCCCCGCGTGGAACTCGCGCGGTAGCCCCTCGAAGAGGCGCCCGCCCAGCACGCGCACCTTCGAGGCCTTGCCGTGCATCGGGTAGTCGAGCACGCCGAGCTTGCCCCCGAAGTGCTCGACCATCCCCTGAAGGCCCAGGCAGACGCCGAAGACGGGCAGCCGCCGCTCGATCAGCGCCGAGAGCGTCCCCGAGAGATCGAAATCGCTCGGCGTCCCGGGGCCGGGCGAGAGCACCACGAGATCGGGAGCGTAGGCGTCGATCTCCTTGTGCGGGAAGCCGGCGCGGAGCGTCATCACCTCGGCGCCCGTCTGCCGGAGGTAGTTGGCCAGCGTGTGCACGAACGAGTCCTGGTGATCCACGAGCAGCACCTTGAGGCCGCCCCCCGGCACCGGGTGGATGGCCGCCGGCGCCGTCGTGGGGACCCCGCGCGGCCTCCGGATCGCGTCGATGAGCGCCGACGCCTTCACGTGGGTCTCGCGCTCCTCCTCGTCGGGATCGGAGTCGTAGAGCAGCGTCGCGCCCACCCGGACCTGCGCCACGCCGTCCTTGAGGCGGATCGTGCGCAGCGTGAGCCCCGTGTTCATGCTGCCGTCGAAGCCGATGATCCCGACCGCGGCCCCGTACCACGCGCGCGGCGAGCGCTCGTGATCCTCGATGAACTGCATGGCCCAGGCCTTCGGCGCCCCCGTGACCGTGACCGCCCAGGTGTGCGCGAGGAACGCGTCGAGCGCGTCGAACCCCTCGCGCAGCCGCCCCTCGATGTGATCGACCGTGTGGATCAGCCGCGAGTACATCTCGATCTGCCGGCGCCCGATCACGCGGACGCTCCCCGGCACGCAGATGCGGGACTTGTCGTTGCGATCGACGTCCGTGCACATCGTGAGCTCCGACTCGTCCTTGGCGGAGGCGAGCAGGCGCGCGATCTGCGCCGCGTCGGCGATCGGGTCGCTGCCGCGCGGGATCGTGCCCGAGATGGGGCACGTCTCGACGCGGTTGCCCTCGACGCGCACGTACATCTCCGGCGAGGCGCCGATCAGGTACTCGGACTCGCCGAGGTTCATCAGGAAGCCGTAGGGCGCCGGGTTGCGCTCGCGCAGGCGGTGGAACAGCTCGGTGGGCGCGACCTGGCACGGCTCGTAGAGCGTCTGGCCCGGGACGACCTCGAAGAGATCGCCCCGCTTGAACGACTCCCGCGCGACCCGGACGAGCTCGGCGTACTCGCCCGGCGCGTACTCGTTCGGCGGCGCGCGATCGGCGCCGACGTAGGCGCGCGCCGCGCCCTCGCGCGGCAGCCCGTCGGTCGAGCGATCGCCGATCTTGAGCTCGTAGCGCGTGCGCGTCGCCCGCTCGCGGCGATGGTCGACGGCGACGATCTCGTCGGGGAGGTAGAGCACGAGATCCCGCTGATCCGCCGGGCGCTCGAGGCGGAGCCGGATGGGCTCGAACTGGAAGGCGAGATCGTACGCGAACGCGCCGTAGAGCCCGAAGAGCGAGTCGCCCGGGACCCCGAAGAGCTCGATCATCCGCCGCAGCACCGAGAAGATGGACGGCTGCCGGCTGCGCAGCTCCTCCGGCACCTGCTCGCCCGGCGGCCGGACCGCGCCGACGACCTCGTCCGCGCGGCGCTCGATGGCCGCGACCGCGTCGAAATTCCGGAGGGCCTCGTCGATGGCCGGCAGGATCACCCGCCCGCGCTCGTTCAGCGCGGTGAACCGGAAGTCGCGGCCCCGGGAGACGAGCACGAGCGGGGGATTGATGAAGCCGATGTCCCAGCGCGTGTACCGGCCGGGCACCTCGTAGCTCGACGCCAGGACCACGCCGAGGTGGCTGTCGAGCGCCTCGACGATGGGCTGGATCGCGCCGTCGACGACGAGGTCCTCGACCTCTCGACGCACCGTGACCCCCCTCTGCGTGATGTTGCTGTCTCGTTTCAAGGCCACGTCTCCTTCTGCGCGGCGAGTATACGCGGTGCGGAATGCGCGCCGCACTCGCTTCTTCGCCGCGCGCGCGGGTCCGTCGGGCACGTCATCGGCGCGGCGCGCCCGTCGCCTGGGCGCACCGCGCGGACGCTCGGCCGGCGTCCGCGACGCGCTCCGCGAGGTAGATGGCGCGGAGCAGGGGGAAGCTCTTGACGAGGACCTCCTCGTACTCGGCCTCCGCGCTCGACTCCGCGACCACCGCGCCGCCGCTGCCGAAGCTGACCCCCCCGCGGTCGGCGACGAGGGTCCGGATGGCGATGTTCATGTCCATGGGGCCCTCGTGGGCGAGGTACCCGATGCTGCCCGTGTACACGCCCCGCGTGCGCCGCTCCAGCGCGTCGATGATCGCGATCGTCCGGTGCTTCGGCGCCCCGGTGATCGAGCCGCCGGGGAAGCACGCCTCGAGCGCGTCGAGGGCGCCCCGGCCCTCGCGCAGCGCGCCCGTGATGACCGAGGAGAGCTGGAGCAGGGTCGCGTGCTCGGTGATCCGCAGGAGCTCCTCGACCTCGATCGAGCCCATGGCGCAGACCCGGCTGAGGTCGTTGCGGACGAGGTCGATGATCATGAGGAGCTCGGAGCGGTCCTTCTCGCTTGTCGCGAGATCGCGGCGCAGGGCCAGGGTCTCCTCCTCGGTGGCGCCCTTCGGCCGCGTCCCCTTGATGGGCTCGCTGCGCACGCGCCGCTCCCGGTCCACAGAAAGGAACCGCTCCGGCGAGGACGACAGCACCGCGCCGTCCGGCAGCTTGAGGTAGGCCGAGAACGGCGCGGGGTTCGTGCGGCGCAGGACGCGGTAGAGGGCGAACGGGTCGAGCGAGGTGCGCGCATGGAACTCGTTGGTGAGGCACACCTCGTACGTCTCGCCCTCGTGGATCTCGCCGAGGATGGCCGCGACGGCGTCGAGGTGCTCCCTGCGCGAGAGGCGCTGGGAGAGCGCGACGCGATCGGCGAAGCCCTCCGGGACGGGCGGGAGGACCGGCTCCTGGAGGGCCGGGAGGCCCTGGAGGCGCGCCGCGATCTCGTCGAGCCACGCGTCAGGCGAGAGAGGCGAGGGCTCGTCCGCGCCGGGCGCGCCGATCGCGCACGCGTACACCGCGCGCTCGACGTGGTCGAAGGCGAGGAGCCGCCGCGCGATCATCATCGCGCTGTCCGGGAGCGCGCGGCGCGGGTGGGCGGACGCGCCGAAGCCGAGGTGCTCCTTGAGCTCGTAGCCGAGATAGCCCACGAGGCCGCCGGTGAAATGGAAGGGCAAGCCGCTCGGCTCGAGCGCCACCGACGCGAGCTCCCGCCGGAGCGCCGCGAACGGGCTCCCCTCGGCCAAGGCCGGGGTGAGGAGGCCCCCCGGGCCGCCGGCGCTCCATCGCGTCACGGCGGCGCCGTGGCTCTCGATGGCCTCGGTCGCGCTCCCCATGAACGAGAAGCGCCCGTCGCGGCCGGGCGCGCTCGAGTCGAGCCAGAACGCATACGGGGCCGCGGCAAAGAGGCCGGCGAAGGCCCGCTCGGGGTCGACCCAGGGGAGCCGGAGGTGACGCACGCGGCGGCGTTCCGGCGCACCCGCCAGCGCCCCCGGCGCGCGTGCGCGTCCGCGTCCGCCGAGCGCCGGAGCCCTCCGGTCGCGCGCCGCGCGCGCGGCTATATCACGGAAATTGCTGAGAATTCTCTTGCCGTGCTCCGTGCCGATCGACTCGGGGTGGAACTGCACGCCGTGGAGCGGCCGGTCCTTGATCTTGAGGGCCATGATGAGCCCGTCGCCGCGCGTCCGGGCGGTCACCTCGATCTCCGCCGGGAGCGCGTCGTCGCCGACGATCAGCGAGTGGTAACGCACCACCTTGAACGGGCTGGGCACGCCCTCGAACAGGCCGGTGCCGTCGTGCTCGACCTCCGTGACCTTGCCGTGCATCACCCGCGGGGCGTGCTGGACGCGCCCGCCGAAGCGCGCGGCGAGCCCCTGGTGGCCGAGGCAGACCCCGAGGATCGGCGTGTCGGCGAGCGCCTCGATCACCTCCATGCAGACGCCGAAATCGGCCCGGCGCTCGGGGCGGCCAGGGCCGGGCGAGATGACGATGCTGTCGACCTCCAGGTCCCTGATCTCGGCGAGCGAGAGGCGGTCGTTCCTGACGATGATCGGCTCCTCGCCGTTCACCTCCCAGAGGTACTGACCGAGGATGTGGGTGTACGAGTCGTAGTTGTCGATGAGGAGTGTCTTCACGGCGAAGCTCCCCTTCGGGCCCGCGCGGAGCCCGTCAGCGCGGCCCCGACGGCGCGGAGCGCGGCGCGGGTGAGGCGCCCGGGCGGCCCTGGCATCAGGGGCGGATGATGGCGGCGAGCATGGCCTGGAGCTTGAGCTGCGTCTCGACCAGCTCGGCCTCCGGGCTCGAGCCGGCGACGACCCCGACGCCCGCGACCATGCGCGCGCGCGCGCCGTCGACCGTGGCGCTCCGGATGCCGATGAACCAGTCGCCGTCGCCGCGGGCGTCGACCCAGCCCACGAGCCCCGCGTAGAGCCCGCGGCGGATGCCCTCGTGCGCGGCCAGCCAGGCCTCCGCCGCGTCGCGCGGGGTGCCGCACACGGCGGGCGTCGGGTGCAGCCGCGCGGCGAGCGTGAGCGCGTCCGGCGCCGTCTCCTTGAGGTCGCCGTGGATCGACGTGCCGAGGTGCATCACGTTGCGGAGGCTCAGGATCGACGGCTCGCTCGGGACGTCGAGCGACGCGCACTCCGGCGCGAGCGCCGCGGCCACGGCCTCCACCACGAAGCGGTGCTCGCGCTGGTCCTTGGCCGACTTCCGGAGGACCTCGGAGAACCGGCGGTCGGCGTCGACGTCGGCCGAGACGGCGTAGGTGCCGGCGAGCGGGTGCGAGGAGACGGCGCGCGCGCGGCGCGAGAGCAGGAGCTCCGGGCTCGCGCCGAGGAAACCGTCGAAGTGGAAGATCGCGCAAGAGGGGTAGAGCGCGGTGAGGCGGCGCAGGACCTCCTCGACGACGATGGGCCGGTTCGCCTCGACGTCGACCGCGCGCGCCACAACGACCTTGGAGAGATCCCCGTGCTGGATGTCGGCCACCGCGCGCGCGATGCGCCCGCACCACTCGTCGTGCGGGAGCGCCGATTTCAGCGTGAAGCTGTCGGGCGAGCGCCGGTGGCCCTCGGCCGGCTCCAGGCGCGGCGCGGGGGCGGCGCCCTCGCCGATGGTGGTGACCCACGCGGTCCCGTCGGGCGCCACGCCGACGACCTGGGCCGGCACGACGAGCGCGGCGGGCTCCGTCCGGTCGAACGGCAGCGCGCCGAGCGCCACCGGGCCGCAGCCGGGGCGGCCCACGGCGTCGGAGGCGGCGACCGACGAGAGCGCCTCCTGGACCCACGCCACGCCGCCCTCGATGCCCTGCGGCAGCTCCAGGCGGGCGGCGACCCCGTGCGCGATCAGCTGCGCGCTGGGGTGCAGCCAGACGCGCGCGCCGTCCCCCGCGAGCGACGAGATGCCGCCGGGCATCCTCGCGAGCGTGTCAGCATCGAGCCGGATGGTGCGGGCGACGAGCCGCGCCGCGAGGCGAGGGGCATCGGCCGGAGAGGAGAGCGTCAGGGGGGTCATGCACCGCCGTGCGCAGACCGGTTTGGGCTCGCCCTGCTCGGCAGGACCCGCCTGGAACAGCAGGCCGAGAGCCCGCGGCACCCTGCCGGATCGCGAGCGCCGGCCGCGCAGCATCGGCTCTACCGCCTCCGGAAAGGCTCCGCAAGCGCAAAGCAGCCCACGCCCACGCCCACGCCCACGCCCACGCCCACGCCCACGCCCACGCCCACGCGTGTCGTCATCTCCTGTCGCGCTCGCCAAGCGCCGTGTCGCGGCCGCGCGGTCATCTGGCGCCATCGCCAGCAGCGCGCCGTGCTCCGTCCCATTTGTGATCCGTGGGCTCTCGCCCGCGGTGTTGACGCACCGATGCGGCGCGAACCCTTGCCCCGGGGCGCGCAATTGTTCGATGCTGCCGCGGGCTTCACCTTCGCGGCGCTCGTGAGCGGCGCGTCACGACAGCTCCGGCCCCGGACATGTGGAAACCCCTCACAACTGAGCTCAGAAAGGATCCTGCGATGGACCTCACTCCGCAGCATGACCTCCGCGCGTGGCGAGCCACAGCGCTCCTCCTGTTCGTCGTCGGGCTGTGCGCCTGCCGCGGCGACAAGAGCCCGCCTGCGGGCGATAGCCGCCCTCCCGCCGCCGCCACGACCGCGGCCGCGGTCGCAGAGGCGCCGGGCGACAGCGCGATCAAGGCGCAGCCTCCCGCGGTGTCGAACGCCGCCGAGGCGAAGAAATACGCCGGCAGCAAGCTCAAGTATTACAGCGAGCCGGTGGGCGTGGGCGCCGAGCTCGACAGGGTGATGATCAAGCAGTTCCAGCAGGACACAGGCGTCGAGGTGACCATCATCCCGAGGCCCAAGGACGCGACCGAGACCTACGCCGTCTACCAGCGCCTCTTCCAGGCGCAGTCCGGGGACGTCGACGTCCTGATGCTGGACGTCATCTGGCCCGGCGCCTTCGCGCAGAACCTCGTCGACCTGAACGAGAAGCTCGGCGAGGCGGCCAAGCAGCACATCGAGAGCATCGTGCGGAACAACACGGTCGACGGCAAGCTCGTGGCGATGCCGTGGTTCACCGACTTCGGGCTGCTCTACCACCGCACCGATCTGCTGGAGAAATACGGCTACAAGAAGCCGCCGGAGACGTGGGACGAGCTCGAGCAGATGGCGAAGAAGATCCAGGACGGGGAGCGGGCGAGCAACCCGAACTTCCTCGGCTTCGTCTGGCAGGGCAAGGCCTACGAGGGGCTGACCTGCAACGCGCTGGAGTGGATCGCCTCGCACGGCGGCGGCGCGATCATCGACGACGGCAAGATCACCGTGAACAACCCGGGCGCCCAGAAGGCGCTCGCGCGCGCCAAGGGCTGGGTGGGCTCGATCTCCTCCGCCGGCGTGACGAGCTACGAGGAGGAGGACGCCCGCAACACGTTCCAGGGCGGGAACGCCGCCTTCATGCGCAACTGGCCCTATGCCTACGCGGCGGGCAACGCCGAGAAGTCGCCGATCAAGGGCAAGTTCGGGGCGGGCCCGCTGCCGCACGAGCCCGGCCAGAAGAGCGCGGGCACCGTCGGCGGGTGGCAGCTCGCCGTCTCGAAGTTCTCGCCGAACAAGGACGCGGCGATCGAGCTCGTCCGCTACATGACGAGCCCCGAGGCGCAGAAGTTCCGCGCGACCGCGGGCTCGTTCATCCCGACGATCCCGTCGGTGCAGCAGGATCCGGAGGTGGTGAAGTCGCTGCCCTTCCTGGCGAACGCGAAGGACATCACGCTCGTGCCGCGCCCCTCGAACAGCACCGGCGCCCGGTACAACGAGGCGTCGATCGCGTTCTTCCAGGGGGTGAGCCAGGTCCTGCAGGGCAAGGAGCCGAAGGAGGTGCTCGGGCAGGTGGAGCAGCGCATCACGCGCGCGCTCCGCTGACACGGCTCGATCGCGTCGATCTCGGGTGCGGCGCGCCGCGCACGAGATCTCCCGGCCACACCCCCTCGCGAGGACGGACCACCCCATGAGCACGCCGGAGAATCCAGAGGCCACGAGCGCGGCGCCCCGCGCGGCCAGCGCATCGTTCGAGAAGCGGCGGCAGCGGCGCGCCTGGCTGTTCCTCCTGCCGACGCTCGTGGTCGTCGCCTTCGTCGCCCTCTACCCCCTGGCCGAGACCTTCTACCTGAGCTTCACCAACGCGCGCCTCGGCACGGGGGAGCCGGCCAGGTTCGTCGGGGTGCAGAACTACGTCGATCTCGCGCAGGACAGCTACTTCCACGACGCGGTCCTGCTCACGGTCTTCTTCACGGTCGTCACCGTGCTGAGCGAGCTCACCCTCGGGCTCGGCGTCGCGCTCGTCGTCAACTCCCAGTTCAAGGGGCGCTCGGCGGTGCGCGCGGCCATGCTCATCCCCTGGGCCATACCGACCGTGATCTCCGCCCAGATGTGGAAGTGGATGTACAACGACGTTTACGGCGTCTTCAACGATCTCCTCGTCAACCGGCTCGGCGTCCTGGAGCGCAACATCGCCTTCGTCGCCGATCCCGACGTGTCCTTCTGGGCGGTCGCGGTCATCGACATCTGGAAGACGACGCCGTTCATGGCGCTCCTCCTGCTCGCCGGGCTGCAGCTCATCCCGAGCGATCTCTACGAGGCCGCGCGGGTCGACGGCGCGACGGCGCTCCAGCAGTTCACCCGGATCACCCTGCCGCTCCTCAAGCCCTCGATGCTCGTCGCGCTCATCTTCCGCACGCTCGACGCGCTCCGGGTGTTCGACGTCTTCTTCGTCATGTTCGGCAACCGGCCGGACATGCAGACCATGGCGACGTACGCCCAGCAGACGCTCGTCAGCATCTCGAACATCGGATACGGCTCGGCGATCTCCGTCGCCCTCTTCCTGATCATCGCCGTGTTCATCATGATCTATCTCGCGGTGTTCCGCACCGAGGAGGCGTGAGATGAAGGGCTCTTCGCGGGACTCCGGGGGGCGGCGCTCGCCGGGACAGGGCGCCTTGCGGGCCCTGTTCTACCTGCTCGTCGCCGCGGTCGTCGGCTTCACCGTCTTCCCGTTCGTCTGGGCGTTCGTCTCGTCCATCAAGCCCGACGACGAGCTCTTCACGACCCCGGTCCGCTACTGGCCCGGCCGCGCGACGCTCGACAACTACCGCCTCGTCCTGGAGAACGGCGAGTTCCAGACGGCGCTCATGAACAGCGTGATCGTCGCCGTCTCGGTCACGGCGGTCTCGCTCGCCATCGGCTCCCTGGCCGCCTACGCGCTCGGGAGGTTCCGGTTCCGCGGGCGCAGCGCCGTGCTCTACATCGTCCTGGCGATGACCATCTTCCCGCAGATCGCCGTCCTCGGCGCCCTGTTCGAGATGATCAACTTCTTCAACCTCTACAACCAGCTCCCCGCGCTGATCCTGACGTACCTCATCTTCACGCTCCCCTTCACGGTGTGGGTGCTCACCGGCTTCTTGAAGGCGATCCCGCGCGAGATCGAGGAGGCGGCCTACGTCGACGGCGCGACGCCGTGGCAGGTGTTCACCAGGATCATGCTGCCGCTCTCGGTCCCGGGGATGGCGACGACAGGCATCCTCGCCTTCATCGCCGCCTGGAACGAGTTCCTGTTCGCGCTCTCGTTCACCCAGACGCCGGACAAGCGCACGGTGACCTACGCGATCCAGGCGTTCTCGACGACGACGAGCGGGCTCTACGAGATCCCCTGGGGGCAGACCATGGCGGCGTCCATCGTCGTGACCGTGCCGCTGGTCGTGCTGACGCTGGTCTTCCAGCGGCGGATCCTCGCGGGCCTCACGGCGGGCGCGGTGAAGGGCTGACGACGCCGCCCCCGCGACGGACGAGGCGAAGAACAGCTCGCCGGTGGCGGAGCGGTCGCCGGCCGGGGGGAACAAATCGTCCGCACCTCGGAGTGGGAACGACGGAGAGCCGACCAGATGATCACATACTGCCTTGAGGCAACGGCAGCGAAATAGAAGAGACGCACGAGACAGACGAGGTGGGCGCCCCGGATGAGCAGCGAGCACATGCAGATCGGCGAGGTCGGCG
This sequence comes from Sorangium sp., assembly GCA_025924095.1. Classification (GTDB taxonomy): domain Bacteria; phylum Myxococcota_A; class Polyangia; order Polyangiales; family Polyangiaceae; genus Sorangium. The sequence goes on along the minus strand of JAICEP010000188.1, from coordinate 44 downwards.
CGCGGACGGAGCTGGCGCTCCGCACGATCCGGCATTACGAGACG
>JAICEP010000187.1 GCA_025924095.1 Sorangium sp. | reverse complement strand
GAGCCCGGCGCGGATCGCCGCCGCGGCGTCCACCGTCTCCAGGTGCGCGACGGCGATCACGCCGCGCGCGTGCGCGGCCTGCGCGACCGCCTCGACGAGCCCGAGCGACAAGCGGAAATAGACCTTGATCCCCGACGCCCCGCGCTCGACCAGCTGCTCGACGGCCCAGCGCGCCTCGGCCGCGTCGCGCACCAGCATCGCGCTCTGCGGATAGGCGGCGTCCGGCCCGTCGAGCATCGGCCCCGTCAGGAAGAGCCGCGGCACCGGGCCGAGCCGGCGCGCGGCGTCGTACGCCTCGATCCAGTTCCCCGGCTCGCGCAGCGAGGTGACGCCGCGCTGGAGGAAGAGGCCGGGCAGCCCGTCGTCGCCGTCGATGTGGAAATGCGCGTCGATGAGGCCGGGCAGGACCCAGAGCCCCGCGCCACGGACGATCTCCGCGCCGGCCGGGACGTCCGTGGCGCCGCGCGCCCCCGCGGCCACGATGCGATCGCCGCGGACCACAACGACGGCGTCCCGCACGGGCGGCCCTCCACGGCCGTCCACGAGCGTCGCCCCGACGATCGCCACGGAATGCGCGGCGTCCGGCCGCGGGAGCGGGTTGATCTCCCGCGCGGGCGGGGGCTTCGGCTGCCCTTCCGGCGAGGGCCACTGCAGGGGCGTGCTCGCGCAGGCGCACAGGCCTGCGAGCGTCGCCAACAGACACACGCGCAACCGATAGCTCATCGTGCCCTCCCCCGTGTCCCCAGACGCGCGACGAGCCACGCGCGTCGCCGGCGCCCCGCGACCCGCGTGGGGCCGTGTCGCTCTCGCCCAGCGCGCGCGGTCGCAGGGCGAGGCCCGATTCCGCGATCGTGCGCGCCTCTGGCGTCGCACCTCTGATCATAGCATGTCCGGGCCGCAGGGCCGCTATCACGAGCGCTTTCCAACTTCCACCTTCAAGTCGAAGGCGCGCTCCCGTCGATGTCCGCCTCCATCTCCAGATTCGCTCGATGCATCGAGACGCGCCGACGCTGCGGGCACCGCCGTGCGTGCCGATGGCCTGTCCGGGCTCCGTCGCGCGGCGCCCCGCGACGGCGACTACGGCGCTGTACGGCGCGGCGCAGGAGTCAGGCGATTCCCGAGCCGTTCCGGCGCTGCCGGGCTGGTCCGAGGAGCTCATGCCATGGTGTTTTGCTCGCCTGGACCGGGCGGAGCGCGGGCAGTCGGTTCTGTGCGCCGCATCGAAGATAGTTGAGCGTCACAGCCGGGGTGGAGTAGTGTGCCACCGCTGGCGCGCGGGATATGCCGCGACCGGCAGGTCCCGTTGGGACCGGCTGACGAAGCGATTCTCGAAGACTTGCGCTCATTCAAGCGCGCTGGAGGACATCATGCGTAAAATTAATCTTGTTAGCGTTGGCTCGGTGGCTCTCATCCTGGGCGCGACCGCGTTCTCCGCGGGGTGTGGGGACGACGGTGACGCGGGGGCGGGCGGCGGGACCACCGGCAGCACGTCCGGGACGACCGGCACGACCGGCACGACCGGCACGACCGGCACGGGCGGTGACGGCGGCGAGGGTGGAGCCGGCGAGGGCGGCGCCGGCGAGGGTGGCGCCGGCGAGGGCGGCAGCGGCGCGGCGTGCGTGCCCTGCTCGGCGCCCCTGCTCGTCCCGGGGGTCGACCCGGCCGATCTGTGCGCCTCGTCGGTGGCCAAGTACGAGGCCGTCACGGCGTGTCTCTGCGAGGCGTGTGGCGCAGCCGAGGGGGATGCCTGCTATGCCTCGTGCACCACGGAGGAGGAGCCGAACGAGGCGTGCACCCTGTGCGGGCAAACGGCGGCCGCCGTTGGCGGCGCGTGCGAGACGGAGGGCGTCGCGTGCGTCGAGGACAGGGGCGAGTGATCTCGACGCGCTGAGGTCTCGGGGATCTGCCCGGCCGACCTCCGGCGATTCGCGCCGCGGCCGCAGGGGCAGGCTGCGCCTGCCTCCCTTGCCCCGCGTTGTTGCGGCGCTGAGCGCGGTCTACGGGGCGGTGATCTCGAAGCACGTGACCCAGTTTCCGGAGATGTCCTCGAGCTCCACCGAGGGCGCCTGTGTGTCGATCGTGAGCGCGTGCGAGAGCACGCGTTGACCCCAGTCGTACATCGGGCAGAGATGCAGCTTGTGCACGCTGCGCTCGACCGGGCGATCGTAGGTATATTTCGTCGTGTGGACGACACGGAGCTTGCGAGTCGTCCGGGTCATGTCGTGTCCTCGGTGGGCTCTCCTCGACCCGGGCGCCCGGGTCCTCGCCCGTTCGCGCGCCGGGCGCGCGTGCGCCGGGAGGGTAGGGCGCGCCCAGCGGCCAGGCGGACGCGGCTCGGTCGGCTCCGGGTCGCTCCCGGCGCCGGCGCGCCGCCCGTCACGTCTCGGCGCGCACCGACAGCTCGACCCGCCAGCGCTCGTTCGGCTTCTGCGCCTCGCGGGGGATCGCCTCCAGGAGCAGCGTCCCCACCTCGGTGACCGAGGCGCGCAGCTGCACCGGCACCATGTCGCCCTCGCGGCGGCCCTCGGTGGGCAGGGTGACCTCGATCGGGGAGAGCTCCTCGAGCTCGCCGGGCTTCCAGGCCTCGAGCTCGGCCCCGGCCTGGTCGTCCCGGCGCACCGACGAGCTGAAGAAGCGGAAGCGCACCGGCTCGCCGACCACCACGCCGAACTCCTGCGGCGGCAGCGTTGCCTCGGTGCCCTCCTCCATGCCGAACGGCGCGAGGCACAGCGCCGTGATCGGCGGCTCCAGGCCGGGCACCGCGGGCACGGCCCCCTCGATGCCCACGTAGTAGGCCCGCGCCGTCCCGCCGCGGATCCTGAGCCCCCGGCCGCGCCGCGCCAGGCCGTAGGCGGCCGCGCCGCGCGCGACCGCGAGATCCAGGTCCTCGGTCGGGAGCACCCGCGGCCGGGGCGCGCCGTCCTCCTCGAGCCAGGCGCCGAGCGTCGCGATCAGCCGCTCGCGCAGGGCCGCGCTCTTCATGACGCCCCCGTTGAAGAGCACCGCCGTCGGGTGCAGGAGGAGCGGCGCGCGGCCGGCCTCGGCGCCCTCCGCTCCCCTCGGGACGAAGCCCTCCAGCTTCGATGTCGCGCCGGCCTGCCGCCCCAGGAACGCGGCGAGGTGGCGGGTGATCGCCGGGTCCTGCGCGTACGGCAGGCCGAGCTGCGTCAGGCCGGCGCGCGCCCGGGTCGCGGGGCGCGCGGAGGACGGGACCTCGGGGAAGAACCCGTCCACGAGCGTCCGCGTGATCTCGTCGCGCGTGAGCTCGGTCCGGATCGACGCCCCGAGCAGCTTCGAGCCGCGGCCGGCGATCACGATCGGCGCCTCGGTCATCGACGGATCGCCGAGCAGCCGCTCCTTCGCGACGCGCGCCGCGTGGGTGAGCGACGCCATCTGCCAGCGGTCGAGCTCCTTGCCCTCGGCCGCGAGCTTGGCCTTCACGACGTGCGCGAGCGCGAGGTCCATGTTGTCGCCGCCGAGCAGGATGTGGTCGCCGACCGCCACGCGGACGAGCTCGAGCGAGCCCTCGCGCGGGACCGCGGCGATCGCCGAGAAGTCGGTGGTCCCGCCGCCGACGTCGACGACGAGCAGCACGTCGCCCGGCTCGAGGTGCTTGCGCCACGCCTCGCCGGCCGCGTCGATCCAGGCGTACACGGCCGCCTGCGGCTCCTCGAGCAGCGTGAGGTCCTCGAACCCCGCGGCGCTCGCCGCCTCGACGGTGAGCTCGCGCGCGGCGGCGTCGAACGACGCGGGCACGGTGATCACGAGCTCCTGCTTCGCGAGGGCGAGCTCGGGATCGTCCTTCGCGAGCTCTTGGTCCCACGCCTCGGTGAGGTGCTCGAGGTACCGCCACGACGCCTCGACCGGCGAGATCTTCTCGATGTCCTCGGGCGCGCCGATCGGCAGCGTCGGCCCGCGCCGGTCGATGCCCGGGTGGCACAGCCAGCTCTTCGCGCTGGAGATGAGGCGCGCCGGCGCGTCGACCCCGCGGGCGCGGGCGTGCTCGCCGACCGCGAAGCGCCGCTCGGCGTCCCACGGCAGCGCCTGGAAGCCCTCGCTCTCGTGGGGGATGTACATGAAGGAGGGCAGGAGCGGCCGCGGCTCGAGCGCGCCCTGCGCCACGAGCTGCGGCACGGCCATCACCTCGGGCGACGGCGCGAGCCGCGGGTCGGCGCCGTCCTCGGGGAGGCGCGCGTAGGAGAGCGCGCAGTGGGTGGTGCCGAGATCGATGCCGATGATGTAACGCGCGCTCACAGCTCGACCTCCGCGGGGGCGAGGATCCTGGCGTCGTGGCCGGCGACCGGCGTCGGCAGCGACAGCTCGTCGACGCGCCAGCCCCGGTGGCGCAGCGCCCCTCGGTACGGCGCGCTCCCGGACACGTTGCCGATGAGCTTGATCTCGGACGGGTTGTAGCCGGACTCCAGCGTCACCTTCGCCCCCTCCTCCTCGCGCCGCACGGGCGCGAGCTTCGCATGGCTGCGCAGCGCCTTGCGGCAGCCCTCATGGACCATCCTCGCCGCCACCCCGACGTCCGCGTCGCCGAAGGAGGCGATGTCCTGCTCGAGGAAGTCGACGAGCCGCCCTTCGCGCTGGAGCAGCGAGAGCAGCTGGAGCGCCGAGCTCACGCCGGGCGCGGGCGCGGGCGCGGGCGCCGGCTCGCTCTCCACGGCTTCGGGCGCGGGCGCCGCGCCGCTTTTTCGAGCTCGCTCGAGCTTCTGCGGCTCGGCCCGCTCAGCTGGCGGCAGGGCGGCGGCCGCCTCGCGCGCCTGCCAGGCCCGCGCGGCGAACCGAGGATCGAACAGCACGCGGAAGAAGCATGCGAAGGCGAACCAGAGCCGCGTGGACCAGGGGAGCGGGGGATCGTGGAGATCGGCCACGGCGAGAGCCTAACGCCGGGCGTCGCGATCGGCACAGAGACCGGCGCGCCGGGCAGGGGAGCGGAAGCCCGGCGCCGCCGTCCAGGCCAACGCCGCCCCGGTCAGAAGGACGCCCGGAGGACGGGAACGCGGAGCTCGTGCCCCTGCGCCACGCCGAATTTGAACATTTCGTCCTGCGAGTACAGCGGCTTCAGCGAGAGCGCCGGCATGCCGAGCGCGACCCGGCGCGGCGTGATGTCGACGAGGCCGAGCCGGGGCTCTTCCCGGCGGATACCCCGCAGGACCGGCGCTGCGTCCGTCGTGAGCTGGACGTTGACGCCCGGCTGGGGAGGCTCGGCGGCCGGCTCGTTGCGGATCGGCTCGCTCTGGTCGGTCTCCGGGGGCTTGTACGCGGTGGCGTTCAGGGTGACGACGAGGGTCGGGATGACCAGCGCCATGCCGCCGGCGAGCATGTAGAGCGGCACCTCCGCGGGCGGCTCCGAGGCCTCGATGAAGTAGCCGGCGACGCCGCCCCCCACCGCGCCGAGCCCGCCGAAGACGAGGTACGGCCAGGCGCGCTCGACCCCGATGGCCCCCATGGTGAGCATCACGACCTCGCCGCCGAGCAGCGCGCCGCCGACGATCCCCTTGCCGTCGACGCTCACCCTGTCGCTCGTCTCCTGGGCGCTCGCGCGCCCGGGAGCGCCGGCGAGCACCGCCGCCGCCACCGACGCTCCTGCCAGACAATGCGCTGCCTTTCGATTCATGCGGTTGATCGGCATCGTGTTTTCCCCGTGTCGATGGTCGCGGAGCCCGCGAGGGCTCTCGCTCTGGACCGCCGCCGGCCGCGCGTCGTGCAGGCGTCCGGTCCGGCCGGCCGGCGGCCCCACCTGGGCCGTCGAGCCGTTCTCGATTTGTGAACCGCTGGCGGAGCGAGCGGGTGCGCACGCACGTCCTCTCTCCTCCAGCGAAGCCGGTTGGGCGAGCCTAGCACGGGTTTCAAGGCTCCGAACCGCTGCATTGCCCGTGCGGAGGATGGGTGGTATGGGTCCACCGGCGTCGGGCCGTGGTCCGCCGCCTGCCGCCGCGCGCGCGGCATCCTTCGAAGGAAGACCGCTATGGGCCGCATCGGACCGCTGGAAATCGCTCTTCTCATCGGGGTTGCCTTGCTCCTCTTCGGCGCGGGCAGGATCGCTGACATCGGCAAGGGGATCGGCGAGGGCATCCGGAACTTCAAGAAGGGGATCCGCGACGACGACGACGAGGAGCCCAAGCAGCTCCCGGCGAAGCCCGAAACGAAGGAAGAGGACACTCAGAAGCCCGTGTAGCGCCCGCACCGGATCGCGGTGCTCGAGGCCAGCACGGGTCGATGTCGGGTGTCGACGCTCGCCGGCGCGCGTCTATACTCGATCGCCGTATGCCTCACCGACTCCTGGAGCGCATCCTCAAGGCGCTCGTTGTCTCCGCCGCGTTCCCGCTGGCAGCGTACTTCGTTCTTCAGTTCGGCCCCGGAGGGCTCTGGCGTGGGTTCGAGCCGGCGCTCGCGGTCACCGGGCAGGTGGCCAAGGCGCCGTACGACCTCACCCGCCTCGAGGCCGTGAACGAGACGCTCAAGATGATCCGGGACAAGTACGTCGAGCCGGATCGCGTCAAGCCGAAGGAGATGCTGCTGTCGGCGCTGAACGCCGTGCAGCGCGACGTCGCGCAGGTGATCGTCCTCAACGAGGACCCGAACGAGGTCACCGTCCGCGTCGAGACAAGCGAGAAGAAGTTCCGGATCGACAACATCCAGGGCCCCTGGGACGTCTCCGCGCGCCTCCGCGAGGTCTTCGGCTTCCTGCAGAAGAACCTCAAGGGCACGGAGGTCGATCTGCGCGACGTCGAGTACGCCGCGTGCAACGGCATGCTGCACACGCTCGACCCGCACTCGTCGTTCCTGAGCCCCGAGGCGTACAAGGAGATGAACCTCTCCACGTCGGGCGCGTTCGGCGGGCTCGGCGTCGTGATCTCGATCCGCGACCAGATGCTCACCGTCCTGAACCCGATGCCCGACACGCCCGCGGGCAGGGCGGGCCTCAAGCGGCTCGATCGGATCGTGAAGATCAACAACGAGTCGACGCTCAACATGCCGCTCGACGACGCCGTGCGGAGGCTCCGCGGCGACCCCGGCACCGCGGTCACCGTGTGGGTGACCCGCGAGGGCGAAGGCGGATGGCAGGGCTCGAAGGCGTTCGAGCTGACCCGCGAGGTGATCAAGGTCCGGTCCGTCGAGTCGCGCGCGCTGGACGGCGGCGTCGCCTACGTCCGGCTCAAGACGTTCCAGGCGACCTCGACCGCGGAGCTCGACGCGGCGCTCGACGGGCTGCGCGCCAAGGGCCAGCTGAAGGGGCTCGTGCTCGACCTGCGCGGCAACCCGGGCGGCCTGCTCGATCAGGCCGCGCGCATCGCCGACAAGTTCCTCGCCGACGGCGTCATCGTCTCGACGGTCGGCGCCTCCGAGGGGCGCGAGGAGAAGCGCGCCAAGGGCCCCGGCACGGAGCCGCCGTACCCGATGGTGGTGCTCGTGAGCGGCAACAGCGCGAGCGCGAGCGAGATCGTGGCGGGCGCGCTGAAGAACAACGACCGCGCCGTCATCGTGGGCTCGCAGACGTTCGGCAAGGGCAGCGTGCAGCTCGTCTTCCCCGACGTCACGGCCGAGAAGGCGGCCCTCAAGCTGACGATCGCGCAGTACCTGACGCCGGGCGACATCTCGATCCAGGGCGTCGGCGTCACGCCGGACATCGAGCTCGATCCGATGACGGTCGACGAGCTCGAGATGGATCTCACCGTGCAGAAAGACGGGCTCCGGGAGCGCGACCTCTCGGCGCACCTCTCGAACGCGCGCGCGGCGGCGGCGGGCAAGCCGTCCGAGGTCGTCCGCTACCAGCTCACGAGCGCCGAGCGCGAGGCGATGCGCGATCGCGGGGGCGACATCGACGAGGACTTCGCCCTCGATTTCCCGATCCGCTTCGCGCGGGAGCTCGCCGCGCGGATGCCGCCCACCACCCCGAGGATCCAGCAGCTCCGGGCGGTGCACGACTACATCGAGCAGGTCGGCAAGGAGGAGCTCGGCAAGGTCGCGTCCGAGCTGGCGAGGCTCGGCGTCGACTGGTCCGACGCGCCCGAGGGCGCCACCGCCACCCCGGCGGCCAAGTCCGAGCTCGACGTGAAGGTCGAGACCGATCGCCCGAACGCCGAGGTGACCGCGGGCCAGCCGATGGAGCTCCGGGTCACGGTCAAGAACAACGGCAAGCAGCCGGTCTATCGCCTGCGCGGGACGACGGAGAGCGACAACCTGTACTTCGACAGCAAGGAGCTCATCTTCGGCAAGATCGGCCCCGGCCAGACGAAGACCGCGAAGACGCCGCTCGGCTGGTGCGAGGTCGAGGGGCGGAAGGTCGGCTCGACGAAGCCGAGGAAGGCGAACGAGAAGCGCGCCTGCAAGATCCCGATGGACGCCCTCTCGCGGAGCGACGGGCTCAAGGTGAAGTTCGAGATCTCCGGCGCGCCGGAGCCGTCCGCCGTCGAGATCCGGCCCACGGTGCGCGCGCTCGACCGGCCGCTCTTCCAGTATGCCTACCAGATCGCCGACGACCGCGAGGGCAACGGCGATGGGCTCATCCAGAAGGGCGAGCGGGTCAGCATGTACCTGACCGTCAAGAACGTCGGCAAGGGGCCGTCGTACGAGACGCAGGCGAACATCGCGAACCTCTCCGGCGACGGGCTCCTGCTGCACGCCGGGCGCTTCGACGTCTCGAACATCAAGCCGGGCGACGTGCGCAAGGTGGTCTTCAGCTTCGACGTCGAGCCGCAGCTGTCGGAGCCCGAGGCGACCCTCACGCTCTCGGTCGGCGATCGCGATCTCCGCGAGTTCGCCAGCGAGAAGGTGAAGATCCCGATCTCTCCGCGCGTCCAGCTCACGGGCGGCGGCTCCACCGTGAAGGTCGGCGCGCAGGGGGCGGCGCTGCTCCCGTCGCCGGAGGCGAGCGCGCGCGGCTTCGGCCGGCTCCAGGCGGGCGCCCTGGTCAAGGTGCTCGGCGAGGCGCCGGGCGGGTTCCTCAAGGTCGATCTCGGCGCGGGCCGCTTCGCGTTCGTCGCGGCGCGGGAGGTGGGCGCGGGCGGCGGGCCGGCGCCCGTGGCGATCGCGTTCGAGGACGTCTACTCGCACGCGCCGCCGACGCTCGACATCGCCGCGGCGGCGCTGGCGACGACCGCTGGCACCGTGAAGATCACGGGGACGGCGTCGGACAGCGAGCGGCTCCTCGACGCCTTCATCTTCGTCGGGTCGCGGAAGCTCTATTACAAGTCGAACCGCGACGGCGCGGACCCGAAGAGGACCGAGTTCTCGTTCGAGGCGCCGCTCCGGCCGGGGGTGAACGTCATCACCGTGGTCGCGCGCGAGACGCCCGACACCACCACGCGGCGCACGCTCGTGGTGCGCAAGGACGGGCCTGATGGCGCGATCCTGAAGACCCCGAAGTCCGACAATCCGGTGGACGACTGGATTGCGGAGCGCGGGGGCGAGGACTAAGGCGCCCGGCATGAAGGGGATGGATGACGGTCGTCGAGGGCGGTGCTCCGCCGGGCTGCCCTGCCCGGCGAGGATCTGGTAGCCTCTCCCCGTGGGACTCCTCGCCTGGCTCGGCCTTAAGCAGGGGGGTTCGTTTCCGAACCTCGACGCCCTCCTGCAGGAGCTCCGCACGGCGCTCCCGGACGACGAAGCGGTGGTCCTCCGCTACATCGCGACCGTCATCGTCCTGCTCGGCAAGGTCGCCTGCGTCGACGGCCGGTTCTCCGACAAGGAAGACGAGCTGCTCCGCGAGCTGCTCACGCACATCGACGGGCTCGCGCCGAGCGGGGTCGAGGCGGTGTTCAACGCCCTCCAGGGCAAGCTGCCCGCGCTCCAGGAGGGCGAGGTCGACCGCTGCTACCGCGAGCTCAAGGCGCTCTGCAACGCGAGCGAACGGGTCGAGGTCGTGCGCCTCCTGATCCGGCTCGCGGCAGCGGACGGCGCGCCCACGCCGGCCGAGCGGGCCGAGATCGAGCGCATCGCCGAGGAGCTCGGCGTCTCGCTCGCCGACATCGAGCCGGACCTCGCCGGCGAGACCGGCGGTCAGGCCGGCTCCACGGCCCCGGCGGACGATCGCGGCGAGCCCGGCGACGAGACCCCGGCGTGAGCCGAGCCGCGGCGCCGCTCAACTGATCAGTCACGCGCGTCGCGCTGCTCTGCGCCGGCCTCAGGGCTCGATGCGCGGCTCGCCCGGCGCTGCTTCAGCGCCGTGAGCGTCACGAAGAGGACGAACAGGACGGCCCCGAGCACCGCCACGAGCACGCCGAAGTTGAAGAGGTAGTGCGCGCCCTGCGCGCCGCCCACCCCCATCAGGAAGATGCCGAGCAGCGCGATGCCCGCGCCGATGACGGGATCGGGGCCGGCGTTGTTCTCCGAAGTCGCACGCGAGAGCCCGCTCCCCTGGACCCCGCCAGCCTCGTTGCTCATCGGATGGCTCACAGGGGGAGCTTAGCAAACTGGTCAACGGGCCGAAACCCGCCAGCGCCGTACCCGGGCTATGCTGCCCGGGTGAGCACGCCCACGCACCCCCTGAACGACCGTCCTCCCCGTCCCGTGTCGCCTGATTTCGCCGGGCGCCGCGTCATCACCTTCGAGAGCCGCCGCGCCGCCGAGATGGCCTCGTTGATCCAGCGGAATGGCGGTGTCCCCGTCACGGCGCCGACGCTCCGCGAGGTGCCCATCGAGCGGAACGAGCGCGCGCTCGACTTCGCGCGGCGCCTCGCGGCCGCCGAGTTCGACCTCGTGATCCTGATGACCGGCGCCGGGACGCGGGCGCTCGTGGCCGAGGCGGCCCCCGCGCTGGAGCCGGGCCAGGACGGCGGCGCGGCGCCCGACGGCGCGGCGCCCGACGGCGACGGGGGCGCAGGCGCCCAGGGCGTATCCCTCATGACGGCGGCGCTCTCTTCCGTGCAGCTCGTCGTGCGCGGCCCCAAGCCGGCCGCGGCGCTGCGCGAGCTGGGCGTGAGCCGCTTCATCACTGTCCCGGAGCCGAACACCTGGCGAGAGATCATCGAGGTCGTCCGTGGGCTCGGCGATCTCAGCGGAAAGCGCATCGCTGTCCAGGAGCACGGCGCGCCG
>JAICEP010000186.1 GCA_025924095.1 Sorangium sp. | reverse complement strand
TGGTCGGCGCGCTCGCCGCCCACGCCGATCCGGTGGAGGCGCTGGCCGCCTACGAGGCCGAGCGCCTGCCCGCCAGCGCCGCCATCGTCGCCGCCAATCGCCGCAACGGTCCGGAGCAGGCCCTGCAGATCGCCTACGAGCGCGCGCCCGACGGCTTCGACCGTATCGAGGACGTCTTCGCCCCCGGCGAGCTGGAGGCCATCGCCGCCCGCTACAGGGTGCTGACCGGCCTGAAGTGCGCCTCGGAGCCCCTCGTGCGCTGACGGATCTCCGACGTACCGAACCCGCGTCAGGGCCGGCCCGCGGCCGCGCTCACCTTCCAGGCCTCGTAGGCCTCCATCAAGGCCAGGTACAGCCAGCGGCCGATGACCTCGGCCCCCGCGCCCGACGGGTGCGCGAGATCGGCGCCGCCGAGCCCCCGCTGGACCCAGACCCCCATCGACCCGGAGCCCCCCATCGCGCCGAACGTGTCGAAGTAGCCGCAGCCGACCTGCGCGGCCACCCGGCGCTGGATCGCCGCGAGCTTCGGGATCACCGGGCGGCTCCTGTAGACCTCGCCCTTCTTGTCGGCGCGGTCCATCGGGCCCACCAGCATGCACGACGACTCGGGCAGCGCCGCCGTCACCTGCTCGAGCACCGCCTTCATCGTCGACTCGACCTGATCGAGCGGGAACAGCTCGCCGTCCTCGCTCTCGTTCATGCCGTAGTGGAACACCGTCAAGGACGGGCTCCGCGCGCGCAGCTGCTCGGCGAAGTGCGCGTCGTCGCTCTTGTCGAGGAAGCGGATGCGGCAGCCCTGGATGCCGATCGCGTCGAGCACCACCCCCGGCTCGTCCCGCTCCATCCAGACGCCGAACGCGCGCACCCCCGGGCCGTGCGCGCGCACCTCGATCCCGTGCGGCCCGTCGGGCACCTCGTAGGTCGCGATCGCCGAGCCGGCCTCGGCGGCCCGGGTGTCGATCATCTCCCGGCTCTCGCCGTCGATCTTGATCTCCATCCGCCCCCCCTCGGGATGCTTCAGGTAATCGACGGCGAACCGCGAGACCGCGCGCCCGTAGGTCCCGGTCTCCGCGGTGGCGAAGCGCGAGAACACCCCCGCGCCCTGCGAGCGGAACGACACGCCCCCGAGCCCGTAGAGCCCGTCCTTGGCGAAGGGGCCCACGACGCGGCTCACCTGCCAGCCGGGGACTGCGAGGCGAACAACGTCGTTGTGGAAATATCCAGGCCATGCGTTGGCCATCAGCATGAACCCGTGGCCCGCGTCGCCGAACCGCTTCTGCAGCTTGCGCCGCAGCGTCGACGTCACGAAGTCGCTCGCCACGATGGAGTCGCCGAAGTAGGTGATGCGCGCGATCGAGCCCGGCGCCTTGCGCTCCACGGCGGCGAGCGCGCGGAAGAACGGCGTCATCGCCTTGCCGCTCGGGTCCTCGATCGGGCGCGGCGGCTTCCCCTCGGAGGCGACCGCGGCCGGCAAGAGCTCTGCGGCGGCGGCCGGCAGCGCGACCTCCTCGGGCTGGCGCAGCTCGGCCTGCTCGGTGGTCTCCGTGACGAGCGTCGTCTCCCCGATGGAGGCCACGGGCGCCGGCGCCGGGACCACGACGAGCCCCTCGCCCTCGGGCAGCGGCGTGAGCAGCCGCAGCCGCGACAGGCCCGGGTGCGCGTAGGGCAACAGCACGAGCAGCGCGAGCGTCGCCAGCGCCCCGGCCGCCGACGAGACGAGCCCATTGCGCGGCGAGCCCACCGGCGCGCCGCCCGCTGGAGGAGCGTCGCGCCCGCCGGGCGGAGGCATGTCGGGGACGGCCGGCTCATGGACGGCCGGCTCGTGGGCGCTTGTGCTGCTCGTGGAGGTCATCGACGCGCGCGGACGGGAGAGGGAGGCGCTCTGCGGCGACACGCCCCGCTCAGGGGGACGCATCCCGATCGGGAGGAGGCGGGCGCTTCTCCAGCTTGTCCAGGGCCGCGGTCGCCCTGTCGCGGCAGCTCATGTCGCCCTGGTGGATGCAGATCGCGCGCAGCAGCTTGATCTCGCTGGCCGACGCGCGCCCGCCCCAGACCCTCGGCTCGAGCGCCTTTCGCTGCGCAGGGTACGCGGTCGAGTCGAGCGAAGAGCTCGCCTGCGGGGCGCCCGCGTCGGCGACCCTGGGCGTCGAGGCCGGCGGCGCGGGCGCGGGCGAGGGCGTGTGCTGCGGGGACCAGGACGTCGTCTGCGGGCTGCTCTGCTGCGGCGCGGGCTCCGGCTCGGGCGGCGCTTCGGGGTCGACCTGCCGCCGCATCTCGGCCACCCGCGCGCGGAGCGCCGTCGGGACGCTCGTCGTCTTCGCGATCTCGTTGAGCAGCGCGAGCTTCTCGTCCTTCGTCCCGGCCCGCTCGACCTGCTGGAACATCCCCTCCGCCCAGCGCTCCTCGATCTCCCGGAAGCGCTGCGTCTCCCGGACCGGCGCCGTCTCGGCGATCTCCTGCAGCTTCCGGTGCGCGGCGTCGATGTTCCCCGCGCGGAAGTGCTCCTGCGCCGCGTCGAGGATCTGCGCGTCGTTCCCCGCGAGCTCCGGCGCCGCGGGCCGCGCCTCCGGCTCGAGCGCCTCCGGCCCCTGCGAGCGGGCGCGGGTGACCGCGACCACGGCGAGGATGAGGATCACGACGACCGCAAGGAGGATCCCCATCGCCTTGCTCGTCCCGCCGAGCGAAGGGGACGACGGCATCGCAGAGGCCACGCTCCCGTACGACCCCGGCGCGGCCGTCGAGCCGGAAGCGCCGTCCGGCCCGGCGCGAAAGATCTTGCCGGCGGCGACGAAGCGGAGCCGCACGTCGCCGAGCTCGAGCGCGTCGCCCGCCTCGAGCAGGCCGCGCTTCAGCTCGACGCCGTTGATGCGCACGCCGTTCGCGCTCTGCTTGTCGACGACCTCGTAGCGGCCGTTGCCCAGGCTGATGAGCTCCGCGTGCAGGCGGCTCACCGAGCTGTGGTTGATCGAGATCGTCGCGTCCTCGGAGCGCCCGATCGTGAACCGCTCGCCGTCGAGCGGGAACTCGGCGCCGGGGGTCGGGCCGACGACCATGACGAGCCGGTTGGGGCGGGTGTGGAGCGGCAGGTGCGCCGTGCTGCGGCTGCCGGGCGGCGGCGTCGGGCTCGTCACCGCGGACGAGAGCGCCTCATCGACGATCTCGATGCGGTAGTCGCCGAGCTGCACGAGGTCGCCGTGGCGCAGGTGCTGCTCGCCGGTGACCCGCCCGCCGTTGACGTACGTGCCGTTGTAGCTGTCGAGATCGCGGATGACCCAGCCCTGGCCGTTCTTGGCCAGCGCCGCGTGCTGCCGCGAGACGTTGCGGTCGGTCAGCCGGATCGAGTTCGACTCTCCGCGCCCGAGCGCATACTCCTCATGGGCGAGGGGGAGCCCCGTCTGTTTCCCCTCGTCATCCTCGATCGTCAGCTTCCACATAGCGGGTTCGGGGCATTCAGGCGAAGCCAGGCTCGCTCCGCGAGCGCCTGTCGATCCGTGGCATCCACCGCTCGCCGTGCGAGCCTCCTCAGCGAGGCCCGCCTACTTTAGCGAGTCCGCCTCCGGGAAGGCAACGACGGCGCACCACCCCATGGCGGGCGGCCCGGACCGCAACGTCCCACCGGCCGCCGGCAGCCAGCGCCGGGCAAGCACCGGGCGGGCCAGCCTGCCGGCGCGGCCGCAGGGGCGCGCGTCCCCGCGCGGCGAGCCGCCCGCAGCCCGCCGGCGGGACGCGGCGGCGCCGGGGCCGCGCGCGCAGCCGCAGCGGAAGATCGCGGCCGTCTGGCGATCCGCCGGCCATCCGCCCCGGGTCCGCGGCCTCCGTGATGCGCGGCGGGCTAATGGCTGCCTCCCACGGGCCGGAACGGGTGGAGGAACGCCGAGAGCGCCCCCGGGTTCCGGGTCTGCAGCCAGAGCCGCCCGTGCCCCTGGAACTCGCAGACGAGCCCCTCGCCGGACAGGAACAGGCCCTTCAGGCCGGCCAGCTTGCGCACCTGATACCGCAGGCCCTCGGTGAACGCGAGCAGGTGTGTGTTGTCGCAGAGATATCCCTCGTGCTGGCGGCCGACGTCGATCGCGTGGATACCGCCGTAGCTCGAGAACCAGATCAGGCCCTCGCCGTAGGCCCGGAGCAGCGACAGGCCGCCGGCGAAGAAGCCCTTGGCCCCCTGCCACTTCGCGTCGAGCGTGATGCCGGGCGAGGAGGCGAGATAGGCGCCCGACTGGAGGAAGACCTCCATCCCCGAGCGCAGGACGATGCGCTCGATCGACCCCTCGGGCGCCGGCGCGAGCCGCATCGACTGCATGGGCGCCGTCGCGGTGAAGGTGTTCTGGAAGAGGCTCTCTCCCGCCGTCAGCCTGCGCTTGACCGCGCTGGCGAGCCCCCCTTGCACGCTCGTCTTCATGTCGATGGCCGCGTCGCGCGCCACCATCGCGCCGCTCTCGGCGATGATCTGCTCGCCGGCGTGCTCGAAGGTCACGTGGAGGACGCCGAACTCGGGGTTGTCTCGGATCTCGTCGCGCACGCCGTCCCCTGGATCTCTAGGGTTGCCGCGGGGCGAGCCGCGCGCCGATCGCCGCGCCGTACCTGCCGGCGTTGCGCGACTGGACCCACAGGCTGCCGTTCCCCTCGACGTGGCAGACGAGGCCCTCGCCCGAGAGCCACGTGCCGAGCCACGTCGGCGTGCTCTTGCCGATCCGGCAGGAGAGCGTCGACTCCCACGCTGCCAGGTGGCCCGTGTCGACGACGACGTGGCCTCTCACCGGGAGCTCCTCGAGCGCGCCGAAGGCGCCGATGATCATCTGACCTCGCCCCGCCGTCTCGAGGGCGAAGAGCCCCGCTCCCGAGAAGAAGCCGCGCAGGCCGCCCGAGCGCGTCTTCACCTCGACCTCGGGGCTCGACGCGACATAGGCGCTGCTCTGGACGCACCATTGCCTGTCGCCCACCTCGAGCACCGTCATGTCCCCGGAGAGCGGCGTCGCGAACAGCACCTCTCCCTCGCCGCCCTCCGCGGCGAACGCGTTCCGGTAGAACGACTCCCCGGCCAGCATCCGCTTCAGGCCCGACATGATGCCGCCCGCCTGCGTCTCCATCCGCACGTGGGTCGACATGCCCACGAGCGCGCCGCTCTCGGCGATCACGCGCTCGCCCGGCGCGAGCCAGCACTGCGCGAGGGCCTGGGAGGGACGGTAGAGGAGATTCACCTGCATCGGACGTCGGTCTCCGTCGCCCGCTCAGGGCGGGAGCAGCGGCGCGAGCCAGCCCACGAGCGCGTCGGCGCTGCGCGACTGGATCAGCACGCGGCCGCGGCCGGTGAACTCGCACACGACGCCTTCGCCCGAGACCATGAGGCCCATCAGCCCGCCGCCGGCGCTCCTGAGCTCGAGCGCGAGGGACGCGTCGAACCCGACGAGGTGCCCGCCGTCCACGAGGAGCGACCCGTCGCAGGCGAGCTCCTCGATCGCGCCGTAGCTCGTGATCCAGAGATCGCCGACGCCGGAGGCCTCGATGAAGAAGACGCCCTCGCGCGCGAGCACGGCGCGCAGCCCACCCCAGCGCACCCTCACGTCGATGTCGCCCGCGCTCGCGAGGTACGAGCCCGCGCTGAAGAGCATCGTCTCCCCCTGGAGGGGGACGTGCCTCACGCGGCCGCTGAGCGGCGGGGCGAGCCACACCCACCCGCCGCCCTCGGGCGCCTCGATGTGGTTCACGAAGAACGTCTCGCCGCCCGAGAGCTTCCGGAGCAGCGCGATGACGAAGGCCTTGAGCCGCCCGAGGAGCCCGGCCCCGCGGCCCGCGTTGAGCCGGACCACCGTCCGCAGGCTCGGCGAGCGCGCGACCATCGCGCCCGCCTCCGCGAGCAGCGCCTCGCCCGGATCGAGGGTGACCTCCAGCAGCGAGGACGACGGCTCATGCTTGGTGCGATGCTGCATTCGTCGACCCGCGGGGCACGTACATATAACGGACCCACGCCGGAAGCGGAAGCAGGAAGGAAGCGGGAAGAAGGTGTGTCGAGGTGAGCGGGATGCGGCGTATTTCATGTTTTCTGTCCAGCCGCTCGCTCGCGCTGACTTCTACCCTTGGGCGTGGGTAGACTGAGCGCGTGAGCGACAGGCGACTTACGGCCTCCGAGCCGACGTCCCGCGCGGAGCCGCGCAGCGAGAGCCAGGGCTCCGGCTTCGTCGCCGCGCCCCAGCGCATCGCCGGGCGCTACGAGATCCTCGGCCTGCTCGGCACCGGCGGCATGGGCAGCGTCTACCGCGTCCGCGACGTGGAGCTCGACGAGGTGGTCGCCCTCAAGATGCTGCGGCGCGATCTGGCGAGCTCGGCCGGGATGATCGAGCGCTTCCGGCAGGAGGTGAAGCTCGCGCGGCGCGTGACGCACCGGAACGTCGCGCGGACGTTCGACTTCGGCGACCACGAGGGCGAGAAGTTCCTCACGATGGAGTGCGTCGAGGGCGAGTCGCTGCACAGCGTCCTCGCGCGGACCGGCCCGATGCCGGCGCAGCAGGCCATCGGCATCGGCTGCTCGCTCTGCGACGGGCTCGGCGCCGCGCACGCGGCGGGCATCGTGCACCGCGACCTCAAGCCCGAGAACGTGCTCCTCGACAGGGGCGGGCGGGTCGTCATCACCGACTTCGGCATCGCCCGCACCTCGTCCGGGCCGAGCGCCGGCGAGTCGGCGGGCTTCGTGCTCGGCTCCCCCGCGTACATGTCGCCGGAGCAGCTGACGGGCGAGCCCGACATCGACGCGCGCACCGACATCTACGCGCTCGGCATGATCCTCTTCGAGTGCCTGACCCACCGGCGCGCGTGGCCGGGCACCGGCGCGATCGCCGCCGCCATGTCCCGGCTGCGGTCCCCGCCGCCCGACCCGCGCTCCGTCCGCCCGGACGTGCCCCTCGTCGTCGCGGACGTCGTCCTGAGGTGCATGGCGATCCGGCGCGAGGACCGCTACGCCAGCGCGGCCGAGGCTCACCGCGCGCTGCTGCTCGCGCGCTCGCGGGTGTCGATCGCCCCGCAGCCGGCGCAGTCGCTCGTCTCGGTCATCGCCGCGTCGTCGGCCACGGCCGCGCCGACCGCGCCGCAGCCCATCGAGCAGAGCCCGACCCGGGTCGCCGCGTCGGCCGAGGCGATCACCGCGCCGCAGTCGCGGCTCGTGTCGCCCGCGCTCTCGGCGCCTGTGCTCACGCCCGCGCCGGCGCCCTCGTCCGCGTCCTCGCCGGCGCTGAAGACCGTCGCCGTGCTCCCGTTCCGCAACGGCGGCGCCCCGGACGACGACTACCTCGCCGACGGCTTCACCGAGGAGCTCACCGACACCCTCTCGATGACCGCGGGCCTCAAGGTGCGGCCGCACGCCGCGGTGTCCCGGGTGCGGCTCGACAACCGCGACCCGCGGGACATCGGCCGCGAGCTCGGCGTGCAGGTCGTCGTCGAGGGATCGATCCGCCGCACCGGCGGCGCCGGCCACGGGCTCGACGGGCCGCGCTCGCAGCCTCCGGCGCACTCGCGGCCGGGGCCGCGCCTCGCGCCCGGCGGCGTGCGCGTGACCGCGCGCGTCATCAGCGTCGAGGACGGGTTCCAGCTCTGGGCGAAGCGGTTCGACAGCGCGCCCGAGGCGCTGCTCGAGGTGAGCGACGAGGCGGCGAGCGCCATCGCCGGGGCGCTCACCGTCGACGCCGCCAGCCGCGACCGCGAGGCGCCGAGCGACCCGCGCGCGATCGACCTGTACCTGCGCGCGCGCCACCAGCTGCGGCACCTCTGGTACGGCGACGCCGCGCCGGCCGTGGCGCTCTTCGAGGAGGCGCTGTCCTTCTCGCCGAACGACCCGAACATCCTGTCCGGCTACGCCGTCGCCTCGGCGCGGCTGATGGCCGCGCGGGGCGACGGCAGGGCGCAGCTCGCGAAGGCGCAGCAGGCCGCCGAGCGCGCGATCGCGCAGGCCCCCTCGCTCGGCGAGCCGTGGGTGGCGCTCGCGACGGTCCGCTTCAGCGCGACCGACCCCGTCGGCGCCGTGCCGGCGCTGCGCAAGGCGCTCCAGTGCGCGCCGAGCCTGGCCAAGGCGCACGAGCTGCTCGGCCGCATCCTCCTCGAGGCGGGGCTCGTCAACGAGGCGGTCTTCCGGCTCGAGACCGCGCTGTCGCTCGACCCGGGCGAGCTGTTCCCGCGCTGGGAGCTCGCGCGCGGCCGCGCGCTGCTGGGCGACTGGGCCGCGGCCGGCGCGCTGCTCGACCTGCCGGCCGAGGACCCGTCGAGCCGCTTTCACAAGGCGATCATGCGCGCTCGGTTCGGGCTGTGGCACCGCGCTCCGTTCGTCATCGACGAGCTGCCGCACGGGATGGAGAACGTCCCCGTCCAGTACGCGCGCCTCTACCGCGACGTGCTCGCGACGTCGCGGCTGTCGGACGAGCAGCGGGCGTTCCTGCGCTCGACGGCGGACGGCTCCGAGCCGGGCAGCCGCCTGCGCCCGCTCTTCCTCCAGATGTACGCCGAGATCCTCGCCTTCCTCGGCGAGGACGACGCGCTCTTCCGCACGCTCGCGAGCGCGGTGGAGGCGGGGCTCTTCGACGCCCTCTGGATGCAGCGCTGCGCGGTGCTCGACCGCGCGCGGGCAGACGCGCGCTTCGCCCCGCTCCGCGCGCGGGTCGAGGAGCGCGCCGCGGGGGTCATCGCCGCGTTCAAGGCCTGAGCGCCGCGACGACGGGGCGCGCGGCGCTCAGCTCCTGCGCGCGTTCTTGGCGTTCCTGGAGATGGCGGGCATCAGCACGTCGCCCTCCACGTGCCCGCAGACGTCGAGGACGGTGCGCCCCTCCGCGTCGCGCCCGGGTCGCTCCCGCGTGTAGCGCTCCGCCGGGGCGGCGAGCACCACCCCGACGTCGCGCGCCGCGCCCGTGAGCTCGGCCGCCAGCGCCTCCTCGATGAGCCGGACCCGCTCGCCGCTCGTCGTGCCGGCGGGGATGGCGACGGCCACCGAGCCCAGGACGAACCCCTCGCGCGCGAGCAGCCCGTGCGGCGAGCCGGTCGTCTCCGCGAGCTTCAGCGCCACGCGCGCCGCCTCCAGGCGGTCCCGCGCGGCGGCGAGCGACGCCGCGCCGCGGCGCAGGATCTCGTGCGCGCCGTGCGCCCGATCGCCGCGGTGCTCCTCGGCGAGCTCCGCGTTCGCCGCCCTGATCCGCGTGACCTCGGCCTCGGCGGCCGCGACCTCGGCCTCGTACTGCGACAGATCGATCGAGCTCATGGCGTGTCGTCAACCTCGGTTCGTGAACAGGATGCTCCCAGCGAGCAGCGCCCCGGCCGCCGCGGCGCCGTAGAGGCAATAGCGCGCGAGCGCCGCGTGGCCAGCCAGGTAGAGCTGTAGCCCCGCGAAGCCCGCCGCGATCGCGAGCGCCGCGTAGACGAGCTGGCGCACCCCCGTATAGACCAGCGACGCGGCCTGGGCGAGGCCCCGGACCTTCACCTCGGCCTCGCCGCGGTTGGCGCGCGTGAGGTACTTGCGCAGGTCGTCCGGGATCGTCAGCGCCTTGATCCCCATGTCCTTCGCCGCCTCGAGGGCGATCTGGGCCCAGTCGCGGCTGCCGAGGACGAAGTCCTGCAGGTACGGGCGCACGACATCCATGGGGTTGAGGTCCGGATCGAGCTGCGTGCAGACCCCGGTGAGCAGGAGGAGGGTGCGCTCGAGCAGCACGAAGTCGCGCGGCACGTGGAACGCGGCGGAGAGCTCCTTCAGGCCGATGTTCATGCGCCTGAGGTCGATCAGGCTCTCGATGCCCTTCTGCGGATCGAGCTTGATGTCCTTCAGGTTGAACGACTCGAGCTTCACCTCGTCCTGGAAGCGCTGGTGGAAGAACTCGACGACCTTCTCGCTGATGTCGACGGCGTCGCGCCGCGAGAAGAAGCGCATCTTGCGCAGCGCCTTGATGATCCCCTCGGTGTCGCGGCGGATCACGGCCTCGAGGAACTCGGGGATGCCCTCGCGCATCTCCTGGGAGAGCTCGGCGACCGCGCCGAAGTCGAGCAGGATGAGCTCCCCGCGCGGCCCGACCAGCATGTTCCCCGGGTGCGGATCCGCGTGGTAGACGCCGTCGATGAAGATCTGCTGGCAGAAGACCTGCACGATGTGCCGGGCGAGCGCCTTGCGGTCGATGCCGTGCGCGTCGAGCGTCGCGACGTCGCCCACCTTGATGCCCTCGACGAACGTCGTCGTCATCACGCGCCGCGTGCAGTAGGGCTCGATCGGCCTGGGGAACTGGACCTGCGGCTGCTTCGCGAAGTTGTCGGCGATGCGCACGATGTTCCTGGCCTCGCGCACGAAGTCGAGCTCCTCCAGGATCATCGAGCGGATCTGGTGGTAGTAGGCGTCGAGCCCCTGCACGGGGACGAACTTCGCGACGATCGCCATGATGCGGCGGATGGTGAGCAGGTCGAGGCGGACGATCTCGTCGATGTCGCGGTGCTGCACCTTCACGGCGACGCGCGTGCCGTCCATGAGCCACGCCTCGTGCACCTGGCCGAGCGAGGCGCTCGCGAGCGGCTCCTTGTGGAAGCGGGCGAAGACCTTGTCGATGGGGCGCCCGAGCTCCTCGGCGATGCGCTGCTCGATCTCCTCGTAGGGCCGCGGCGGCACCTGGTCCTGCAGCCCCTCGAGCCCCGCGCGCAGCGTCGTGGGGAGGAAGTTCGCCATGATGCTGAGCATCTGGCCGACCTTGATGAAGAGGCCCTGGAGCTCGACGATCGTGCGCTCGATGCGCCGAGCGTTGCTCGCGTGGACCTCGTCCACGCGGCTCTGCGCCCACGCGTCGCCGAAGAGGCGGCGCAGGAAGAAGAACCAGAGGTAGCTCGCGATGACGGTGAACGTCGTCAGGTAGGCGCGGATGAAGCGGCCGCTCTGCGCGGCGTTCTGCCGGAGCGAGCGGGGCTGCGCTTCGGGGCGCTGCGCCGGATGGAGCGCCGCGGGCGGCGGAGCAGCGCCTGCGCTGTCGGGCGGCCTCGGCGCGCTGTCGGGCGGCCTCGGCGCTCTGACTGCGCCGCTGGACGGCAACGTAGCGTCCGCGTCGTCGAGCGGCCTCGGCGCGCTGTCGGCGCT